>DATDDW010000412.1:0-4862 GCA_036523615.1 Sphingomicrobium sp. | reverse complement strand
CAACAACACCGTGGCGACTCACGCGCTGCTGACCAGCGCCGTCACCGCCGGCGTAAAGCACATCCTCTTTTCCTCGACCGCCGCGGTCTATGGCGCGCCCGAGAAGGTGCCGGTCGCCGAGGACGATCCCAAGGAGCCGATCAATCCCTACGGCGCGTCCAAGCTGATGACCGAGTGGATGCTGCGCGACGCCTCGGCCGCGCATCCGTTCAACTATGGCGCGCTGCGCTACTTCAACGTCGCCGGCGCGGACCCTCAAGGGCGCAGCGGCCAGCAGGGCCAGGGCTCGACCCATTTGATCAAGGTCGCGGTCGAAGCGGCGGTCGGAAAGCGCGAGCACGTCGCGGTCTACGGCAGCGACTATCCGACGCCCGACGGCACCTGCATCCGCGACTATATCCACGTCAGCGACCTGGCCGCGGCGCATGTGGCAGCGCTCGAGTGGCTGATCGCTCATCCGCAGGAGAATCTGACGATGAACTGCGGCTACGGCCGGGGGCTGTCGGTGCTCGAGGTCTTGGACGCCGTCGACCGCGCCAATGGCACGCCGATCCGCCGAGTGATGGAAGGGCGCCGCCCCGGCGACCCGCCGATGCTCATTTCGTCGAACGCGCGCATCCTCGAGACGCTCGACTGGCGGCCGCAATACGCGGACATAGACACGATCGTCGGCGACGCGCTCAAGTGGGAGCGCAAGCTCGCCGCAACCTTGACTTGAGCCGTGGCGCTCTCTAGGTGAGCCGCCGGTTTTCACGAACCTTCCGACAACTCGCAACTTGAAGAGACGAGCAGGCGCCCGGCCATGAAGATTCGCAATTCGCTAAAGTCACTGAAGTCGCGCCACCGCGACTGCCGAGTGATCCGCCGCCGCGGCCGCACCTACGTCATCAACAAGACCAACCGCCGGTTCAAGGCGCGGCAGGGCTAAAACAGCCGTCAAATCTGCTTCTCGCGGATCCTGCTCGTCGCGCACCGCGAGTCGAGCCTCGTCCATTGCGATTCCATGCTGTCGATCCGACATTAGGGTGACCGGCGGGGGCCACCAGAGCCGCATCGCCGCCGAACCGAGGTCAGCGCCGGTTCACATGACCGGCGCTACACGGGAGCATGAGGAGTCGTGCAATGTTGAAAGTCGTCACCACAGCGCTGATCGTCGGCGCGGTCGCGCTCGCCGCGACGGCGGCTTATGCTGCCGCGCAGCCGGCTCCGCAGCAGCCGTCGACGCCCAAGGGCTGGAGCTACGAGATCAGGAACGGCCAGCGGGTGCCCAAGAGCGACCGCGTGACCAACCCGGACGGGAGCTGGCGCGAGCAGGTCAAGCAGGGCAATTGCGTCACCGTGAAGGAGCGCTCGGCCACCGGCGAGTATAAGGAAACTCGCCAGTGCAATCCGAACTAAGCGGACCTTCTACCTCGTATCGGTGAAGCTGCCCTTGGGGCGCTGCTTGATCACGCATTCGGGCAGCCCGCTTCCCGGAATGTCCTTGCAATCGCGCACCTGAGCGCTTCCGTCGGGCCCGGCGAAGACCGCCCAGTCGCGTGAGCTGCCGTTGGCGTAGACGCAATGCGCGGTCCACATGTCGAGGTTCTGGTACGGGGCGACGAAGCCCGCGTCGGTGACGCGGGTGCAGCTGTAGCCGGCGTCGTAGATCGCGCGCTTGAGGCCGATCGCGAGGTTGAACGCGTCGAGCTGGTGCAGCTGCTCCTGCTCCGGCGCCCGCACCTTGATCGTCGGTTCGTTGTTGTTCTGCGCCTGCTGGGGCGGTGTTTCGTTGCAGCCGGCGAGCGCCAGCGCGGCGAGAGCGAGGACGCACGAGGCGGCGATCGGCACTTTCATTGCGTCCTCCTGGTTACCCAAGCTGCGCCTGACCCTTTCGCGCCAACCCCTACTGGAGCTACAAGAGTGCCTCAAGCGCCTCTTCCGGCGCCTCCAGGTTAGACGATTCCGACAGGCCCGTGACTCTCTTGATCTCGGCCCAAATCCGATCCTGCCGCCATGCGAGAAAAGCCTCAAAGTCATCTTTCATCAATGGCGAATCGGGTCCCACCGGAAGGCAATGCGATTCGAGAATCGCGTCGAATGGGAAGCCTGCGGTATTGCGGATGTCTGCAAGGTACGACGACGGAGCCCGCGCGCTGATTATCTGGTTCGTCGTCCGGTCAATCAGGGTCCGATTTAAGACGCAATTTCGCACGATGGCCGAAGCAACGCCCTTTGTTTTGGTGAGATAATCGTCGGGAAAAATGTGGTGATCGTCGATCCCCTCCTGATCAACGAGCTTGCCCGTGATGACTGCCTGAGTGTGGAAGTCACGAGCACCCCCCGAAGCTCCCAAGACCAAGCAAATCGTCCCCCGGTAAAGAGCTCACCACCGGAAAGCGGTAGTCATCGATGGTATTGATCCATTGATCGTGGATCGATTGAAGGCGATTCTGGAGTTGCTGATTCTCTTGGAGCGCGGCTGCAAGCTCGTCCCCGTCCAGCTGTTTCGACGCCGCTCTCTCGGTGATGTCCTTCGTCCGTTTCTGGATCAGCGACGTTACCCATTTTAGATAGCCGCCAGCTCCTGTCTTGAGGGCGCTTAGCGGCAAGATCATCGCCTTGTGTTGTTCTTCGACATCGGCAAGCCGTTTGACCGCTTTCGTCGTGGTTCGCTCGTAAAACAGCGCTTCATCGAAATCGGCGGTTTCGAATAGCTTGCCGATGTTCAAAAAATAGCGATGCTCACCTTCGCCGAAGAAGGCTTGGTACAAGGACGTCATCCGTTGCTGGCCGTCCAGCATCAGAAATGTGTGCTGCACGCCATTCAGTTTCGGTGCCCCTTCGAACTCGCGTGCAACGAAGGCCCGCTGAAGATCTCGCACCCTCAAAAGACTGCCGGCCGGATAGTTGTTCGCGATGGAAACAATCAGCTCACGCGTCGCTCCGGGCTCCCAGACGAAATCGCGTTGAAAATCAGGCAAGACCATTTGGCCGGAGTGTACCTCCGCGAGCAGATCCTTTAGCGCGTGTGGATTGGTGTCTTCGAAGAGACTCATATGATGCCCCGATCACTTGCCCCGTATGAAACGTAGCGGAGTGGTCGAACGCTGAAAACGGCTTTCAATACCGCAGTTTGACGCGCGCGGCTGCGGCCTTGGCGCGCGCGACCGCGTCGTCGACATTCTCGGCGCGGGCGAGCGCGACGCCCATACGGCGGTGCGACAGGGTCTTCGGCTTGGCGAAGATCCTGAGGTCGACCGGGCTACGCGGCGAACCCAGCGCAAGCGCGTCGGCGACGCCCTCATAGGAAAAGCGCTCGCTTTCCTCGTCGGCGAGGATGACCGCCGACGCAGCCGGGCCGATGAGCTCGATCGCCGGGATCGGAAGGCCGAGGATCGCGCGCAGGTGAAGCTCGAACTCGTTGGGAAATTGCGAGATCAACGTGACCATGCCGGTGTCGTGCGGGCGGGGGCTAAGCTCGGAGAAGATCGCCTGCTCGCCGCGGATGAAGAATTCCACCCCGAAGATGCCGTGGCCGCCCAATGCGGCGACGACCTTGCGCGCCTGGTTGCGGGCGGAGAAGAGCGCGCCTTCGCTGAGCGCCGCGGGCTGCCAGCTTTCGCGATAGTCGCCGGCTTCCTGGCGGTGGCCCACGGGCGGGCAGAAGATCACCCCGTCCTTCGTGCTGACGGTGAGCATGGTGATCTCGCTCTCGAAGTCGATATACTCCTCGACGATCACGCGCGGGCGGTCGCCGCGCATGTTGGCCACCGCATAGTCCCAGGCTTGGGCGACATCCTCGGCGCCGCGCACAATGCTCTGTCCATGCCCCGAGCTCGACATCACCGGCTTGATCACGCACGGCAGGCCGACCTCCTGCGCCGCGGCGAGCGCTTCCTCGCGGCTTTCGGCGAAGCGGTATTTGGACGTGACCAGGCCAAGCTCGCGCGCAGCGAACTCGCGGATGCCGTCGCGGTTCATCGTCAGCTGCACCGCCTTCGCCGACGGCGCGACGCGCCAGCCTTCCGCTTCGAGCTCGGCCAGCGTCGCCGTGTCGATCGCCTCGATCTCGGGGACGATCACGTCGGGCTTGTGCTTCTCGACGGCTTGGCGGAGCGCCTTGCCGTCGAGCATCGGGAAGACTTCGAACGCGTCGGCGATCTGCATCGCAGGAGCATTGGCATAGCGGTCGCAAGCGATCAGGCGGCAGCCGAGGCGCTTGGCGGCGATGCCGAATTCGCGGCCGAGCTCGCCCGCGCCGAGCAGCATCAGAGTGGCGAGATACATGCAGGCGCGATAGCGGGACGGCTGTTGGTCGGCTAGAGCAGCGGCAAAGGGGAGAGTTCTATGTTTCCATTGCTTTTGGCCGCCCAGGCAGCAGCGCATGTCGCGGCGGGCACGGCAGCTCACTCGAAGTTGCTGACGCCCAACGACCTGGTCACGCAGGCGCCGGCGAGCGCGTGGAAGACGATCCCGGCCGACGACCTGCTCGTGCTCGATTTGGCCAACGGCGGCCGCGTGGTGATTCAGCTCGCGCCCGAGTTCGCGCCGGTCCACGTCGCCAACATCAAGGCGCTCGCGCGCGGCCATTATTGGGACGGCGCGACCGTCTACCGCGTGCAGGACAATTATGTCGCGCAGTGGGGGCTCAACGAGAGCGACAAGCCGTGGCCGGCGGGCGTCGTCGCCAAGCCGCCGGCGGAATATACGCGCGCGTTCAAGGGGCTGGCGGTCACGCCGCTGGGTTCGCCCGATCCTTACGCGCCGGGCGCCGGATTTTCCGGCGGCTGGCCGGTCGCTTATTCAGCCAAGGGCGGCTGGGCCGACCTTGCCCATTGCTACGGCAGCGTCGGCGTCGGCCGCGACCTGTCGCCCGACAC
>DATDDW010000411.1:0-2917 GCA_036523615.1 Sphingomicrobium sp. | reverse complement strand
TTGAAATTATCGAACAGCCGCAGGTCGAAGGTGGCGAGCGGCGAGAAGTGGAGATTGTCGCCGGTCAGCGTCCTGACGCTCGTCCCACTGCGGTAGTTGGCCGACAGCCGGGCGCCGAGCCCGTTGTTCGACCAGCCGCCTTGCGCCTGCACCATGTGACGCGGAGTGCCGCCCGTCTGACCCGCAGCATCGCCGTGAAGATAGTCGAGCTCAGGGAAGCCGGGGCGGATCGCGACCTTGTCGACGAAGGTGATGGTGTCAGTGAGGTCGAACTGCAGCCGACCGCCGTTGCCGCCGCCGAAGAATCCGCCGCCGCCGCCGCGGCCGCCGAAGCCGCCCCGTCCGCCGAAGCCGCCGCGATCGGCGCCGCGATCGCCACCGCCCGACGAAGTCCCTCCGGGCCGCGGGCCGAACCCGAATTGCTGGCGTACCTGGTCGAGCACGGCCTGCGAGGGCCGGTGCGACTTGAGCGGCTTCGAAAAATTGAAGCCGATGCGCAGCGTGTCGTTCTGCGAATGGTCGAAGTTCACCGGCCGCAGGTCCACGCTGACCAGCTCCCCGGCGGCATTGCGCATGAAGCGGCCGGGGAAGGCCGCCTCTTCGGCCGGCGTGACGGTGAGGCTGGAGATCGGCCGCTCGATCCGCTGATGCACATAATCGGCGTGCAGCCTGAGGTCGGTGTTCTGGAACGGCTGCCAGTAGCCGCCGAGCTTGACCACCGTGCGGCGGTCGGACTGTAGATTGGGGTTGCCGCCGGTGATCGCGGTCACCAGCGCCGTCTGGCCGGTGGTGAAGTCGAAGATCCTGGTGCCGGGAGTCTCGAGCACCGGATCGCCGAGCTGGTTGATCGTCGGCGGCCCTTCCTCGCGAGTCCAGCTGGCGAGGAAGTTCAGTCGGTCGGCGGGCGACCAATTGGCCCCGGCGCCGAGCTTGGTCAGCGTGCCGAAGTCCGACAGCTGGTCGACCTCGGCATTGCCGTTCAGCGTCAGATTGCCGAGCGCGCTGAAGCCGCGGCCGCGGCGCGAGATCGGAAGGTCGAGGTTCATCGCGGCGGTGCCGGTGGTGCGGCCGAGCGAATTCGAGCTCGACTGGCCAGCCCTGCGCGCCTGACTGTTGAGCTGGACCGTGCTCACCCCGGCGCGCAGCGTGGTGCTGGCATCGCCCGCCGGCAGCTTGAACAGGTTGCCGTTGGCGACCGCGGTGAGGTCGCCGGAGACGGTCGTTTCGCGCGCGCGGTCGCGTGGGAAGTCAGGATTGTCGCGATCCGTGCCGGTAAGGTCGCGCTCCCAGTCGGCGTTGCCGGTGACGTTCCAGTGCCACTTCGCCTTTTCCCAATTGAGGGTCGTCCCTGTATGGGCGGTGTCGGTCGTGCGATTGCGGGCGAGCGGCTCGAGCAGGGTCTGGCCGAGCCCGATCAGCGAGTGGCCCTCGTTATGCTCGAGCTCGGTGTTCAGCGTGGCCGAGACGTTGCCGAGGATCTGGCGGTTGAAGATCGCCGACCCGCGCACGTCGCGCTTGGTGCCAATGAGCGAACGCGCGGCGAGCGCGTCGGCGCTGCTCCCGCTCGCCGCCGGCTGCGTCGCGATCACGTCGCGTTCCGCCTCGGTCAGCAGGCCATTGCCTTCGGCATGGAGGTTGAACTGAGTGCGGCCGTTGCGCTGGATCATGAGCCGCGTCACGTCGGCGTTGCCGGCGGTGTAGCCGCCCTCGGTGGCGTTCGTCGCTCCCACCTGCGCCGTGGTCGAGCGGAAGCGATTGCGAAGGACGATGTTCACCACCTTCTGGTCGGCGCGATAGCCGTATTTGAGCGCGACTTCTTCGGGCAGGATTTCAACCCTCGAGATCGCCTCGGTAGGAATGTCGCGCAGCTCGCGGAAGCTTGAGATGCGCTGCCCATTGAGCAGGATCACGGGCTGACCGCCGCCGCGGCCCTGGCTGCTGCCGATCTGCGGCGCGAGCGCGTCCAGCAGCTCGTTGATGTTGGTTGCGCCGGTCGCGCGGACGTCGCGGGCATCGAGCGTGTTCTCGGGCGGGATGTCGCCGACCACCGAGCCGCGCGGCTTCGCGCCCCTGATGACGATCTCCTCGTCATCCCCGGTATCGTCGGCCGGCTGCGCGGCAGCGGCAGCAGCATCCGGGGTTGGCGTGGAGCTGGCATGAGGCGCAGCCGGCGGGGGTTGCTGCGCATGGGCGGCAGCGAAAGGGAACGCGAGAGCGGCGCTGGCAAGCAGAATTCGGCGGTCAGACATGACGCGGGCGAGTAGTCCTGGGGGGTGAATGAGCGCTGACAACGCGGTGAACTTCGACAAAGTGCCCGCTGCGCTCTGCGAATGGGGCCGGGCGACGCATTGCATCGGCCCCGAAAGACTCTGTAGAGCCCCGCCAATCCCCTGAAGATATGGAGTTTTACCAAATGCGCCGCGCCGCAGTCTTTCTCCTTTGCTCGTGCATAGCAGCGGTAGCTGCAGCGCAGCCGGTACCGCCGCAGAACAGCCGCCCCGCCGCGACGCCCAAGGTCGACACCATCCCGGCACCGCGCGACGTGCCCTATCCCGGAACGATCCAGCTCACGGTCGACGCGAGCGACGTCACGCGCGGCATCTTCCGCGTCCATGAGCATGTGCCGGTGCCGGGTCCGGGCGATTTCGTGCTGCTCTATCCCAAATGGCTGCCGGGAACGCACTCGCCGTCAGGCCAGATCAACAAGGTCGCCGGCTTCCGCGCGACGGCCAACGGGGCCGAGCTCAAGTGGGTCCGCGACAATCTCGACGTCTACGGCTTCCACGTCGTCGTGCCGCAGGGCGTCAGCGCGATCGACGTCGACTTCCAATATGTCTCACCGACCGACAAGAACCAGGGCCGCGTGGTCGCCACGCCCGACATGGCGAGCATCGAGTGGATCGCCAATTCGCTTTAC
>DATDDW010000410.1:0-7293 GCA_036523615.1 Sphingomicrobium sp. | reverse complement strand
GCGCTCGAAGGACGTGTCGGGCTCGCAGGAGATCGCCCAGGTCGGAATCATCTCGGCCAACGGCGACCGCGAGGTCGGCGAGAAGATTGCCGAAGCGATGGAGAAGGTCGGCAAGGAAGGCGTGATCACGGTCGAGGAGGCAAAGGGCCTCGAGTTCGAGCTCGACGTTGTCGAGGGCATGCAGTTCGACCGTGGCTACCTCTCGCCTTACTTCATCACCAACCCGGAGAAGATGCAGGTCGAGCTCAGCGACCCCTACATCCTCATCCACGAGAAGAAGCTGAGCAATCTCCAGGCGATGCTTCCGATCCTCGAGGCGGTGGTGCAGAGCGGCCGTCCGCTTCTGATCATTGCCGAGGACATCGAGGGCGAGGCGCTGGCCACGCTCGTCGTCAACAAGCTGCGCGGCGGCCTCAAGGTCGCGGCGGTGAAGGCGCCGGGCTTCGGCGACCGCCGCAAGGCGATGCTCGAGGATATCGCCATCCTTACCGGCGGCGAGATGATCAGCGAGGATCTCGGCATCAAGCTCGAGAACGTCACTGTGACCATGCTCGGCCAGGCCAAGCGCGTCACGATCGACAAGGACAACACCACGATCGTTGACGGCAACGGCTCGAAGGAAGCGATCGAGGCCCGCGTCGCCGCGATTCGCCAGCAGATCGAGACGACGACGTCCGACTATGACCGCGAGAAGCTGCAGGAGCGGCTGGCCAAGCTCGCCGGCGGCGTTGCAGTCATCAAGGTCGGCGGTGCCACCGAGATCGAGGTGAAGGAGCGCAAGGACCGCGTCGATGACGCGCTTCACGCGACCCGCGCCGCGGTCGAGGAAGGCATTGTCGCCGGCGGCGGCGTTGCCCTGCTCTATGCGACCAAGGCGCTCGACGGCCTCAAGGGCGAGAACGACGACCAGACCCGCGGCGTCGACATCGTCCGCAAAGCGCTGCAATCGCCGGTGCGGCAGATCGCCGAGAACGCCGGCTGGGACGGCGCCGTCGTCGCCGGGAAGCTGATCGACGGCAACGACGAGACGCTCGGCTTCAACGCCCAGACCGAGGAGTATGAGAACCTCGTCCAGGCTGGCGTGATCGACCCGACCAAGGTCGTGCGCACGGCGCTGCAGGACGCGGCGAGCGTCGCCGGCCTCTTGATCACCACCGAGGCCACGATCGCCGAGCTGCCGGAAGACAAGCCGGCTCCGGCCATGGCCGGCGGCGGCGGCATGGGCGGGATGGACTTCTAAAGAGTCCCGCTCAGTCCGACTGATTGGAAGGGTCGGTGGAGTGATCCGCCGGCCCTTCTTCGTTGGCGGCGAGGTCGTTGAGCATGCTCTCGGCCTCGTTGAGCTGCTGGTTCTGCTCGGCGCTGGGCGCCGGCGGCCGCCGGTCATGGCAGGCGGCTAGGAGCAGTAGAACGCCCACAATTGGTTTCTTCACTCGGGCAAAGTACCACTTTGTCCGACACGAAAAAAAGGGCCGCCCCAAGGGACGACCCTTTATCTTTCGCGTCAGAAACGCTGGAACGCTTACTTGTTCTCGGTGGCGTTCGCCGGCGCGTTGGCCGTGGCGTTGACGTCGGTGGCGTTGAGCGCGTTGTCGGCGTTCGCCTCGACCGCAGCGTTCGACGCAGCGTTGACGTCATATTCGGCGTTGTTCTCGACCGCCGTCTCGTTCGCCGCATTGTTGTCGGCGTTGTTCTTGTTGCAGCCGGCAACGCCGAGCGCGAGGACCGCAGCGGTCACAATGGCAACCTTGTTCATGAACCTTCCACTCCCTTCGAAAAGTGCCCCTGGGGTGGGCACTACCCCGACCTCAACATGCGAGTCGTTCAGGCCAGACCGGCGGCCATAGCGGCAATCCCTACTTACGCACAAGGGATTATTTTCGGGGCTGGAATTGACGATATAAAGATATCTTTATATCCTTATCTAGTGACAGCCGCACTCCCTCTTGCCGACCGATTCCAGGCACTTGCCGATCCGACGCGGCTGCGCATCCTCGCCCTTCTGCGGCGGATGGAGCTGTCGGTCGGCGAGCTTGCGCAGGTGCTCGGGCAGAGCCAGCCGCGCGTTTCGCGGCACCTCAAAATCCTCGCCGACGCCGGCGTTCTCGAGCGCCGCAAGGAGGGCAGCTGGGTCTTCCTGACGCTTGCCGATGCCGATCGCGTCGAGCCGCTGTTCGCGCTGGTCGACGATTGGGCGGACGCCTCGACGCAGGCGCTCTTCGCGTCGGATGCCGCCCGCACCGAGACGATTCGCGCCGAGCGCGCCGAAGCCGCCAACCGCCACTTCGCCGCGATTGCCGAAGTGTGGGACCAGATCCGCTCGCTCCATGTCGCTGACACGGAGGTCGAGCGGGCGATCGACCGGGCGCTGTCGCGCGAGCCGCTCGGGCGGCTGGTCGACGTGGGCACCGGCACCGGGCGGATCATCGAGCTGTTCGCGCCGCGCGCGAGCCAGGCAATCGGCATCGACCGCTCGTCTGACATGCTCCGGCTGGCCCGAGTGAAGCTCGAGGCCGCCGGGATCCAGTCGAGCCTTCGCCAGGGGGACATGTACGCGCTGCCCGTGGCCGACCACAGCGCGGACACGGTGGTCATTCACCAGGTGCTGCACTATGCCCACTCGCCGGCCGCGGCGATCGCCGAAGCGGCGCGAGTGCTCGCTCCGGGCGGCACTTTGCTCGTCGTCGATTTCGCCGCCCACGAGCGCGAGGAACTGCGCACGCAGGACGCGCACATCCGCCTCGGCTTCGAGGATGAGGTGATGGCCGGCTGGTTCGGCGCCGCCGGGCTCGAGGTCGACCATATCGAGCATTTGAAGGGCGGCGAGCTGACCGTCACCCTGTGGCGCGGGGTTAAAGCGGCGATCCCGCAGCGGAGGGCGGCATGAACGCGTTCGAGCAATTGAGCCACCATCTTCCACTCTTCGCTGAAGCCCGCGGCGACATCGAGGTGAGCTTCGAATTCTTCCCGCCGAAGAACGAAAAGATGGGCGAGATCCTGTGGGATTCGATCCAAACCCTCGCGCCGCTTCACCCGCGCTTCGTCTCGGTCACCTACGGCGCCGGCGGCTCCACCCGTGAGCGTACCCACGCAACGGTCGAGCGGATCCTCAAGGAAACGCCGCTCACGCCCGCCGCGCACCTGACCTGCGTCGGCGCGACCCGCGAGGAGATCGAGGAAATTGCCCGCGGTTACTGGGACTTAGGCGTTCGCCACTTGGTCGCGCTGCGCGGCGATCCGCCCGAGCCCGGCGCAAAATATGCGCCGCACCCGGGCGGCTTCCGCGACGCGATCGAGCTCGTCAGTGGTTTGAAGGCCGTCGCGCCGTTCGAAATTTCGGTCGCGGCCTATCCCGAAATTCATCCCGATTCTTCCTCGCGGGCGTTCGACATAGAGAATCTCAAGAGGAAGATTGACGCCGGCGCCGACCGGGCGATCACCCAATTCTTCTTCTCGGCCGATCGCTTCCTGCGCTTTCAGGACGAGGTCGCCGCGGCGGGGATCAATATCGAGATCGTGCCGGGAATCATGCCGGTGACCAACTTCGCCGGGATCGTGCGGATGGCCGGCACGTGCGGGACCGACGTCCCCTCGTGGCTCGGCCATTTATTCGAGGGACTCGACGACCTGCCCGCGGCGCGCCAGCTGATCGCTGCAACGGTCGCGGCCGAGCTCTGCGGCCAGCTCTACGCCGGCGGGGTTCGCCACTTCCATTTCTACACATTGAACCGGGCCGAGCTCAGCTACGCGATCTGTCATCTGCTCGGCGCAAGGGCCAAGAAATGAGTGCCGCCGAGAGTCTTCGCGCCGAAGCCGCCAAGCGCATCCTGATCAAGGACGGCGCCTATGGCACGCTGATCCAGCAGAAGCGGCTGAAGAGCGCGGATTATTGCGGCGGGCTCGATCTCTCGAAGGACCAACGCGGCAACAACGACCTGCTCAACCTGACCCAGCCGGAGATCGTCCAGTCGATCTGCGAGAGCTTTGCCG
This sequence comes from Sphingomicrobium sp., assembly GCA_036523615.1. Taxonomy (GTDB): domain Bacteria; phylum Pseudomonadota; class Alphaproteobacteria; order Sphingomonadales; family Sphingomonadaceae; genus Sphingomicrobium. The sequence goes on along the minus strand of DATDDW010000410.1, from coordinate 3,303 downwards.
AGGCGGGTGCGGACGTGCTCGCCACCAATACCTTCAACGCCAATGCGATCAGCCAGGCCGATTTCGGCGCCGAAGCGCTGGTGCCACAGATCAATCAGGCCGCGGCGAAAATCGTCCGCGGAGTCGCCGACCGCCACTCTGCCAAGGACGGCAAGCCGCGCTGGGTCGCGGGTGCGCTTGGCCCGACTAACAAGACACTGTCGCTGTCGCCCAACGTCAACGATCCGGCGTTCCGCGAGGTCGATTTCGACCAGGTGAAGGCGGTCTATCGCGAGCAGATCGATGCGCTGGTCGAAGGCGGGGTCGACTTCATCCTGATAGAGACGATCTTCGATACGCTGAACGCCAAGGCGGCGATCGTCGCCACGCTGGAGGCCGAGCAGGCGCTCGGGCGCGCGCTGCCGCTGATGATCTCGATGACGCTGACCGACCTCTCGGGCCGCAACCTGTCGGGCCACACGGTCGAGGCTTTCTGGGCGAGCGTGCGCCACGCGAAGCCGCTGACCGTCGGGCTCAACTGCTCGTTCGGCGCGGCACAGCTGCGGCCGCATTTGGCGGCGCTGTCAGCGATCGCCGACACTTTGGTCATGGCTTACCCCAACGCCGGACTGCCCAACGAGCTCGGCGAATATGACGAGGCGGCCGAACAGACGGCCGCGCAGGTTCGCGACTGGGTCGAATCCGGCCTGGTCAACATCGTCGGCGGATGCTGCGGGACGACTCCCCTGCACATCGCCGCCATTGCCGGGGCGGCGCGTGATTGCACGCCGCGCGCTGTCCCGGCTGCTCAGCAGGGAACGCTGCTCGCCGGCCTCGAGCCGATGCTGATCGCCGCCTGATCATGGAGCAATCGAGGATCGACAAAGCCGGCGCCGGCGCGCGCTTCGTCAACATCGGCGAGCGCTGCAACGTCACCGGTTCGGCCCGCTTCAAGAAGCTGATCCTCGCCGGCGACTATGACGCTGCGGTCGAAGTCGCCCGCGATCAGGTCGAGAGCGGCGCGCAGATCATCGACGTCAACATGGACGAGGCTTTGCTCGACTCCGAGCAGGCGATGACGACTTTCCTGAAGCGCATCGCCGCCGAGCCCGACATCGCCCGAGTGCCGGTGATGATCGACAGCTCGAAGTGGAGCGTGATCGAGGCGGGGCTCAAGTGCGTGTCGGGCAAGCCGATTGTCAATTCGATCAGCATGAAGGAAGGCGAGGGGCCGTTCCTCGAGCTCGCGCGCAAATGCAGGGCGTACGGCGCCGCGGTTGTGGTCATGGCATTCGACGAGGTCGGGCAGGCGGATACCGCCGAGCGCAAGGTCGAGATCTGCGAGCGCGCCTACCGGCTGCTCACCGCCGACGGCACCGAGCCGAACGACATCATCTTCGACCCGAACATCTTCGCCGTGGCGACCGGGATCGAGGAGCACCGCCGCTATGCGCTCGATTTCATCGAGGCCGCGAGCGAAATCCGCCGCCGCTGTCCGGGCACGCACATATCCGGCGGCCTGTCGAACCTCAGCTTCTCGTTCCGCGGCAACGAAGCGGTGCGTCGCGCGATGCACAGCGTGTTCCTCTATCACGCGATCCCGGCGGGGATGGACATGGGCATCGTCAACGCCGGGCAGCTCGACGTTTACGACGCGATCGACCCGGAGCTCCGCGAGGCATGTGCCGACGTGATCCTCGACCGGCGGGCGGATGCGACCGAGCGGCTCACCGAGCTTGCCGAGAAATACAAGGGCGTCGACGTCGAGGCGGAGAAGGCCGCGGCCGAGTGGCGCTCGCTGCCCGTCGGCGAGCGGCTGTCCTACGCACTGGTGAAGGGCATCGACGCGCACATCGTCGACGACACCGAGGAAGCGCGTCAGTTATATCCGCGGGCGATCGAAGTGATCGAAGGCCCGTTGATGGACGGGATGAACGTCGTCGGCGACCTGTTCGGAAGCGGAAAGATGTTCCTGCCGCAGGTGGTCAAGTCGGCGCGGGTGATGAAGCGCGCCGTCGCCCACTTGATCCCCTTCATCGAGGCGGAGAAGGAGAAGCTCGGGGTTACCCAGGGCAAGGGCCGGATCGTGATGGCGACCGTCAAGGGCGATGTTCACGACATCGGCAAGAACATCGTCGGCGTGGTCCTGCAGTGCAACGGCTTCGAAGTGATCGACCTGGGCGTGATGGTGCCGTGGCAGGACATCCTGGCTGCGGCCAACGACAACCAGGCGCAGATGATCGGCCTTTCGGGGCTGATCACGCCGTCGCTCGACGAGATGGTCACCGTCGCGGGCGAGATGCAGCGCGCGGGAATGAACCTGCCGCTGCTGATCGGCGGAGCGACGACGAGCAAGGCGCACACGGCGTTGCGCATCGACCCGGCGTACGAAGGGCCCGTGATCCACGTGCTCGACGCGAGCCGCGCCGTCGGCGTCGCCTCGTCGCTGGTGTCGGATACCCAGCGGGAGCCGCTGATTGCGACGACGGCCGACGACTATGACAAGCTGCGAAAATCGCGCGAGCGCAGCGGCCAGAGCGAGCTGGCGAGCCTCGAGCAAGCGCGCGCCAACGCTTTCCCGTTCGATCCGTCGGGCCAGGCGCCGCCGCCGGCCTATCCCGGCTTACACCATTTCGGCGAATGGCCGCTGAAGGACCTGCGCGCGTCGATCGACTGGACGCCTTTCTTCCGCGCCTGGGAGCTTGCCGGAACCTATCCGGCGATCCTCGACGATCCCGTGGTCGGCGAAAGCGCCAGAAGCCTGTTCAACGACGCGCAGGCGATGCTCGAGCAGTTGATCGCTGAGCGCTGGGTGACACCCAAGGCGACGGTCGGGCTGTGGCGCTGCAAGCGCGAAGGCGACGACGTTCTTGTCCTCGCCGGCAACGACTGGACCCGGCTGCCCCTCCTCCGCCAGCAGGTGAAGAAGCGCGAGGGCCGCGCCAACATGTGCCTCGCCGACTTCATCTCGCCCGACGGCGAGGACTGGATGGGCGGCTTTGCCGTGGGGATCCACGGGCTCGAGCCGCACCTCGAGCGCTTCAAGCAGACCGTCAACGACTATGACGACATCCTGTTGAAGGCGCTCGCCGACCGATTGGCGGAAAGCTTCGCCGAGGTGCTCCATGCCGAGGTGCGCCAGCGGCTGTGGGGCTATGCCGAGGAGCATTTGTCGAACGAGCAGCTGATCCGCGAAAAGTACCAGGGCATCCGCCCCGCGCCGGGTTATCCGGCCTGCCCCGACCATAGTTTGAAGCCGATCCTGTTCGACATGCTGGGCGGCCATCCGGGTGAAGTGACGCTCACCGAGAATTTCGCGATGCT
>DATDDW010000409.1:0-2117 GCA_036523615.1 Sphingomicrobium sp. | reverse complement strand
CGTCGGTATTCTTCGCCGCGGCGGGGATCCCGCGTTGGATCAACGTCGCCGTCTACGACCTTTCGAATGTGCTGCTGATCATCGGGATCCTGCTCTTTCCGCACGGCGACCTCACCGTCCGGCGCCTCGTATCGATCGCCTGCGTGCCGATCCTGATGCTCCTGCGCGGGCCGGTCTACAACACCTATCTCGTCTTCTTCATGCTGCTCGCGGTGTTGTCGCTGATCCGCTGGTTGCACCGCACGCCGTCGAGCGAACAGCGCCAGCAGATCCGCTGGGCGCTCTTAGGAATCGGCGCCTTTGCGGTGCTGACCAGCCTCTCGACCGCCGGAGATTATTTCAAATGGTCGATGGACAGCTTCGGCCACCAGCTCCTGATCGAGATGGGCGCCGGGATTTGCTTCGCGCTGGCGATGATCCTGCTCCAGCTCGGGCTGCTCATCGCGCTCGTGAAATACCGGCTGTACGACGCCGAGTTCGTGATCGGGCGATCGGTGAACTTCGCCGTCGTCACACTCGGCGTCGCGGCGATCTTCGCCGCCGCCGGCGATGCGGTGAAGCAGGTCATCTACAATTACTCCGGCAACACCAACAATGAAGGGCCGATCATCTTCGCCGCCGCCCTCGCGACGATCATGGTCAACCCGATCCAGGAGCGGGTCCAGCGCTGGTCCGAAAAGCGGTTCCAGAAGAACCTCTACCTGCTGCGCGAAGACCTTCCGGAATGCGTACGCGACATGCGCGAGACGGCAAGCCTCGATGAGATGCTCGACGAGATCCTGTCGCGAGTCGACCGCGGCGTTCGCGCGATCCGCAGCGCGATCGTCGTCGACGGTTGCGCGCTACGCGCCCGCGGCGTGACGATGGCCGAGGTCGAGACGTGGCGCGGCTCCAAATCCGCGCAGGACTATAAGTCGGATATTTGCGAGCCGACGGACAAGCTGTTCCCGATCCGCGTGCCGCTGGTGCCGAGCTCAGACAACGAAGCGCCGCTGGGATTCCTGGTGGTCGGCCCGCGTCCAGACGGATCGATCCCCAGCCGCGAGGAGCAGAAGGCGCTCGCGGGCGTATCCGAGTCGATCGCGCGCGCGATCCGCACCGTCGTCAAGCGCCAGGCGCAGGAGCAGCAGGTGCTCGACATGATCAGCGACAACAGCCGCCGCATCGAGGCGCTCGAGGCGCTGCTCAATGCGAGCGGCAGCGGCAAACGGCGGCCGCGCACGGCGTAGCGGCCGCGGGAGTTTGCGGGCCTTTAATTGACCGCCTTCTAACTAAAGGATAATTCGCCGCCAAAGCGACACGACGAGTCCGACTCGGCCGCCGCCCAAAAGCGAGCGGGTGAATCTATTCTGACGGATTAGGACGAGGGAGCTTGATAATGCGCGTGAAGCCAGTGCTGTGGGGCGCAGCGGTCGCGATCGCCCTGAGTTCGACGGTTGCCGTCGCCAACGTGGTCGTGGTGAAATCACTGGGCCCATCGGCCAAGGCCTATCCGCCGGGCAAAACCCTTCCGCAAAGCGCCAAGATCACGCTCCAGGGCGGCGATGTCCTCACCATCCTGGGACCCAGCGCCGCGCAGACGCTGCGCGGTCCGGGGAATTTCGACGCGGGGCAGGTCAGCCTCGCCTCCGCCGCCAGCCAGCGCGGCCGCTTCGGTGCCTTGCGGGCCGCCGAGGTCGCCCACAACCCCAGCGTCTGGGACGTCGACGTCAGCCAGAGCGGCAAGGTGTGCGTCAGCGATCCGGCCAAGCTGCAGCTGTGGCGGCCGGACAGCGACGGCGAAGCCAAGGTCCAGATCCGCTCCGACGACGGCAAGGCGCAGGAGCTGAGCTGGGCGGCGGGCAAGGCTACGACGGCGTGGCCCGCGGCAGTGCCAATCAAGAGCGGCGCCAACTACCAAATCGAATGGCCCGACACCGGCGACAAGAGCAGCGTCGACCTCGTGCTGGTCGCCAATGCGCCGACGGACCTCGTCGGTGCGGCGCAGGTGCTGATCGAAAACGGCTGCCAGAAGCAGCTTGACCTGCTGGTCGAAAGCGCGAGCAAGCCGACGAAACCCGGCGAACGCGGTTAAGCGACGACCCCTTTCGACGTGAGTCGCTCGAGCTCGCTCGCCT
>DATDDW010000408.1:0-9443 GCA_036523615.1 Sphingomicrobium sp. | reverse complement strand
AGAGCCTGCCCAGGATGGTCGCGCAAAACTGCAAGGAAGTGATCGTCGTCGATTATTCCTGCCCGCAGGGGACGGGGGAATTCGTCACCGAACATTTCCCCTCGGTGCGCGTCGTCGTGATCACCGGCGAAACCCATTTCTCCAACTGGAAGGCGCGAAACACCGGTGCGGCTGCGGCAACCTCCGACGTGCTCATCTTCGCCGATGCCGACACCATCCTTGCTGACGGCGCCGTGGACTGGCTCGCCGCCAATCTTCCGGAGAAGACCTACGGCTTCTTCGAGAGTAGCACTTCGCGCGCATTCAACCGGGCGGGGCCGAGGCTCGCCGCTAACCAGCTGCGCGGCTTCCATGTGGTTCCGCGCGCGGCGTTCGAGCGGGTCGGCGGCTACGACGAAGTGCTCCAGGGATACGCGGCCGGCGCCGACACCGATTTCGAGGAGCGGCTCGGCATGATCGGACTTCGCCGCCACGCGCTTGATCACTGCATGGTCGAATCGGTCATCGAGCACGACCTCGCCAGCCGCACCCAGCATCACGCCCAGCCGGTTCCGAAAAGCTATTGCGCCGGGCTGCTCTACCGCGGCGCCAAGCGCATCGTGCTGCGCGTTCGCGGGGGCACCGAGCTGCCGGTCGAGATCAGGCGCAACCTTTACCAGGCCGCACAGCAGGCTGCCGAGTCGCTCGGCGGCCGGGCCAACCGGGTGGGCATGACGGTGAACCTGGGCAAGGACCCAGTGCTGATGCCGCGCCAGCTCGGCTACGAGCGCGGCATGCAAAATTTCTCGCTGACCGTGGAAATCGTGCTGGAGAACAAGCTCCCCGAGATCCCCGAGTAGGCGACTCAGCGGCCGTGGCCGCGCCAGCGCTTGATCGTGCGGTTGATGATTCCCGCTTCGTCGCCGCTCTCGCGCCACAGCCGGGCGAAGCTCGGATCGGACGAAGCCGGGCGCTTCTCAGGCTCGAGATCGTCAAAGCGCACCCGCACGGGGATCGCGACGCCCTCGCCGCAGACGATGCATTCGCGGTTGCGCAACGCGGGGATCGCATCGAGGAAGCCGCGCGCGCCTTCGGGCATCGCGGCGCGGACGCACGCCTGGTCGCGGTCGTTGTTGAGGCGCATCGAGAGGATCGTGCCGCATTGCGAGAGCACGCCTTCGGCAAGGTCCGACGGGCGCTGCGTGATCAGCCCAAGGCTGACGCCGTACTTACGGCCTTCCTTGGCGATGCGCTCGAGGATGCGGCGGACCGCCTGGCCGTTCTCCGAATTCTCGTCCTTGGGCACGTAGCGGTGCGCCTCTTCGCAGACGAGGAGGAGCGGGCGCTGCGCTTCGGTCCTCGACCAGATCGCATAGTCGAACACCATGCGGGCGAGCACCGAAACGACGACCGAGGTGATCTCCGAAGGAACGCCCGACACGTCGACGATCGAGATGGGGCGACCCTGGCTCGGCAGGCGGAACAGCTTGGCGAGCAGCCCTGGCATCGAATCGGAGACGAGCATCCCTGAGAACATGAAGGTGTAGCGCGGGTCGGCGCGAAGCTCCTCAAGCTTGGTCTTTAAGCGCTGGAAGGGCAAAGTGTCGCCGGCCCGGTCGAGCTTGCCCATCTCGTTGACCAGGATTGTGTGCAGATCGGTCAGAAGGTACGGAATCGGGCTGTCGACGGTCACTTTGCCGTATTGGCTCAAATCCTTGCCCTTGGTGCGCGCGGTGAGCAGGCACTTGGCGAGAATGTCGGCGTCGCGCTGGCGGTCGTCGCCGTGCGTCGTCAGGAGCACTTCGCAATGCTCCTCGAAGTTCATCAGCCAGTAGGGCAGCTGCAAATTGTCGACGTTGAACAGCTCGCCGCAATTCTTGAACGCCGCCGAATATTCGCCGTGCGGGTCGATCATCACGATGTGGCCTTCGGGCGAGAGCTCCGAGATGCGGTGCAGGATCAGCGACACCGACGTCGATTTGCCGGTACCAGTCGATCCCAGGACAGCGAAATGCTTCGACAGCATCGGGTCCACGTAGAGCGCGCCGCGGATGTCGTCGGTCGGATAGACGGTGCCGATCTCGACATGCGGCTCGTCGCTCGCGGCGAAGACTGCGCGCAGGTCTGCGGTGGTGACCGGAAGCACTTCGCTCCCGGGGAACGGATAGCGGGTCACGCCACGGCGGAAGTGGCTGAGCTTGCCTGCGGAATCGCGCCCGCCCTCGCCGAGGAAGTCAACGCGGGCGATGAGCTCGCCGTTGTCTTCGGAGCGAAGCGTGCGGACGTTGGCAATCAACCACGCATTGCCGACCACCATCTTGACCTGGCTGCCGACCTGGCCCGACATCGCCACTGAAGGATCGGGGTTCGACTGGAGCGCGGTCAGTGCGGCGGCGTCCATACGGATCTGCGATCCCGAGCCGGCGATTTCCACCACCTGGCCGATCGCTTTGACTGCCGCCTTGCCGGACTTTGCCGGGGTAGCCACCGGCTCCTCGGTGAAGCTACTGACTTCATTGAGGAATTCGCGCAGATTGGGCTGCTCGTCCATCGGCCGTCTCTACTCCGCTGCTTACTCGTCGCCGTGGAGTACCGCTGGAGCGGTTAAAATTGGCTTAGGAAGCAGCGGTTTGCTTAGAAGCGGCGGCGGAAGGCTGCAGCTGCCGCCCAGCCCATGCCGAGCGAGAGCAGCACCGAGGTCAGGCCATAGAGGAACCGGTGGCGGCGCGCTGCAAGGGCGACGAACCGCTCGAACCCCGATTTGTCGATATGGATGTCGCGCGTCGCCGCCGCCACCACCCGGCCGCGGTCGATCAGGAAAGTCTCGGCGGTATAGGTGCCGACTGGCACCTTGCTGGGGATGGTGATCACCGCGCGATAAAGCACGCCGCCGCTGATCTCGACGCCGTGCGGGTTCTCGGAATAGAGCCCCTGGCGCGACCGAAGGTCGAGCAGCCCCGCCTCGAACACTCTTTCCTTCTCCGGCAGCGAACCGCCGGCCGGCGAGAGCTGGAGATTGTGCAGGCCGAGCTCGTAAATCGCGGCCGTGCGCTCGTCGATGAGCTGGGAGATCGGGCGCGAAGAGGCGACGGCGTAGAAAGAGGGCGCGGAGCGGAAGCGGTCGGAATCCGCGTTCACCCAGATGAGGTGGCCGAGCTTCTGCTTTTCGCGCAGAAGGATCGGCTGGACCGGGCCGCGGAGGACTACGGCGATATCAACCGGCTCCTCGGGTGCGCGGCCGCCGGGATAGACGACGGCGCCGAACAGCAGCAGCTGAGCGCCAGTGAAGCTGTAGCGGATCTGCACCTGCCGCGCCGAGATGTCGGGGACGAGGACGGGCTTCTCGGCGCCAATGAGCAGCGGCGTGAGCATCAGCAGCGGAAGCGAAGGGTGCGACCGCCTCACAGATACTCGATCGAGAAGATTTCGTCAGGGCGCCAGGCGAGGCCGAGCGCCATGCGCAGCGCGACGAGGAGGATGATCACTGCGAGCGCTAGGCGCAGCAGGTCAGGCTTGACGCGGACGGTGAGCAGCGCGCCGTACTGCGCGCCGACGACGCCGCCGACGAGCAACAGCCCGGCAAGGACGACGTCGACGGCGCGGGTGGTGAGCGCGTGGACCATCGTTGTCGCCGCGCTGACCGCGAGAACCATCAGCAAGCTGGTGCCGATGACGGCGCGCGCCGGCATCGCGAACAAATAGATCATCGCCGGGATCAGAATGAAGCCGCCGCCGATGCCGAGGAGGACGGTCAGCGTGCCGGCGACGAAGCCCAGCGCGAAGGGCGCGACCGGGGAAAGGTAGAGCCCCGAGCTGTAGAAGCGCCAGCGCAGCGGAAGCGAGCCGACCCAGCGGTTGTGCCGCGGCGCCGGCGCGGCGGACGCCTTGCTCGCGAGGTAGCCTAGCGCGACCAGCGAATCCCGCAGCATCAGCGTGCCGATCCAGCCGAGGATCAGCACGTAGAGCAGGCCGATGACGACATCGATCTGGCCGCTCGACTGCAAAATGCGGAAGATCGCGGCGCCGACGATCGACCCGCAAGAGCCGCCGGCGATCATCACCAGCCCCATCTTGAGGTCGACCCCGCCGCGGCGCATGTGCACCATCACGCCGGAGACGCTGGCGCCGGTGATCTGCGTCGCCGCCGACGCGACGGCGACGGGCGGCGGGATGCCGTAGAAGATCAACAGCGGCGTCGTCAGGAAACCGCCGCCGACGCCGAACATGCCCGAGAGCACGCCGACGATGAAGCCGAGCAGGATCATGAACACGGCGTTCACGGCCTGGCCGGCGATTGGCAGATAGATGTCCATCGGCGGCCTTAGGACTAACCGCAATGGCCGCCCGGGCCAACTTAACTGGCGCTAGAAATCTCCGGCGAGAGTCTCCGCAGCAGCTCCGATGCAAGTTAAACAACAAGATTGGACGGTATATCAGCCATTGCCGTTCAATCATGGGACAGGATCGCGCGGATAACTCGTCGGCCATCCAAGTGAGGAGTGTTCGACCAATGAAGAAGTATCTGATCGGCGGCGCTGCGGCTGCCGCGATCGTCGCCGGCGGCGCGGCATTCGCGCAGATGGCGCCGCAGACGGCCCCGGCCGCGCGTGCGATGAAGACCGCAACACGCGCCGACGTTCAGGCGCGCGTCGCCAAAATGTTCGCCCGGCTCGACGTCAATCACGACGGGTTCATCACCAAAGAGGAGGTGAACGGGCTCGAGGCCCAGCGCGAGCAGAAGGCCGAGCAGCGCGCCGCCCGTTTCGATCCGTCGAAGGCGTTCGACCACATCGACCTCAACCATGACGGCAAGATCACTGTCGACGAAGCCAAAGCCGCGCGCAGCCAGCATGCCAGTTCGAAGGGCGGCGAGCCGGCACAAGCCCATGCGACAGCGTTCGGCGGCCTCTTTGCCAAGGCCGACGCCAACCATGACGGCGTGATCACCCGCGCCGAGTTCGACACGATGGGGCAGCAGATCAAGGCGCGGATGGAACAGGCCGGGCTGCACCACGGTGGCGGCATGGCTTCGAGCATGCTCGGCAGCGCCGACGCCAACAAGGACGGCCGAGTCTCGCTGGCCGAGGCGCAGCAGGTCGCGCTGCAGCATTTCGACCGGCTCGACCTCAACCATGACGGCCAGTTGACGCCGCAAGAGCGGCAGCAGGCGCGCCAGCTGCTCAAGGGTCAGCGCAAGCCGAACTGAGCCCGCTCATGAGCTTGGTACGGGAAGGCCGGCGTCAATGCGCCGGCCTTTCTTATTTGGCGAACTCGGGCTGCTCGTTGCGGCGGCGGCGCGCGCTCGCCTTCTTCGCCGGCGCGGGCTCGGCCGCGATCTGGCGATAGCGCGCCTCGGCTTCAGCCATATAGTCGCGGGTGATCGGCAGCGCGTGGCGGTCGCGCACATATTGCACCTGGAAATTGCAGCCGCTGCCGTTCTCGAACATCACAATTCCGCCCGACAAATAGAATTCCCACATGCGGCAGAAGCGCTCGTCGTAAAGCTTGACCATCTTCTCGCGCGCCGCGGTGAAGCGCTCGAGCCAGGCGCGCAGCGTATAGGCATAGTGCAGCCGCAGGATCTCGATGTCGGTGGCGATCAGCTTCGCCCCCTGGCTCGATTCCGACATCTGGCTGATCGACGGCAGATGATAGCCTGGGAAGATATACTTGTCAGTGAACGGGTCGGGCGCCTTGATCGCCTGGCCGAACTTGCCAATCGTGTGGAGAAGCATGACGCCGTCGTCGGTCAGCAGCGAGCGGCACTTTTCGAAGAATTCGTCGTAGTGCGCCTTGCCGACATGCTCGAACATGCCGACCGAGACGATGCGGTCGAAGCGGCCCTCGACCATCCGGTAGTCGATCAGCTCGAACTTCACATGGTCGGCGACGCCTTCGTCGATCGCGCGCTGCCGCGCATATTTGAGCTGCTCTTCCGATAGAGTGATGCCGAGCACGTCGACGCCCGCGACCTTGTGCAGGTAGAGCGCCATCCCGCCCCAGCCGCAGCCGATGTCGAGCACCTTCTGGCCGGGCTTAAGGTACAGCTTGGCGGCGATGTGCGCCTTCTTGTCGGCCTGCGCCTGCTCGAGGCTGTTCGCGGGGTTGGTGTAATAAGCGCAGCTATATTGCCGGTCGGCGTCGAGGAAGCTGTCGTAGAGCTCGTCGCTAAGGTCGTAATGGTGAGCGACGTTGCGCCGCGAGCGCTTCGGTTTGTTGCGCTGGAACAGCCGCTTGACCTGGCCGAGGCGGCCCTTGCCGAACAGGTTGCGCTTGGCCGCACCGTCTTCCCAGCGGTTCTGGCGGGTGACCAGCTCCATCAGGTCGAGGATAGTGCCGTCCTCGATGACCATCCGCCCGTCCATATAGGCTTCGCCGAGGCCGAGCCGCGGGTTGCGGATGATGTCGAACCCGACCTTGTTGTCGGTGAAGCGGACGGTGAGGTGCGGCTCCCCGCCCGGCCCGTAGGTCCGCGGCGCCTTGCCGGGCGTGATCAGCGTGATGCTGCCCTTGCGGAGCAGCTTGCCGATCAACTTGCCGATCAGCGACATCGAACCTCCTTCTTAAGCGGCCTTGGCCTTGCGCTTGCGCTCGGCCGCAGTCTTCAACTGACCGCAGGCCGCGTCAATGTCCCGCCCACGGGGCGTCCGCACCGGCGCCGAAATTCCAGCCTCGAAAATGATATTGCTGAACGCCCGGATTCGCTCGTCGCTCGAACATTCGTACGGAGCGCCCGGCCACGGGTTGAACGGGATCAGATTGACCTTGGCCGGCAGCCTGTACTTGCGGATCAGCCGAACCAGCTCGCGCGCGTCCTCGTCGCGGTCGTTCTTGTCCTTGAGCATCACATATTCGAAGGTGATCCGCCGCGCGTTGTTCGCGCCGGGGTAAGCGGCGCAGGCCTCGAGCAGCTGCTCGATCCCGTACTTGCGATTGAGCGGTACGATCTCGTCGCGCACCGGCTTGGTCACCGCGTGCAGCGAGACCGCGAGGTTGACCCCGATCTCCTCGCCCGCTCGCGCCATCATCGGCACCACGCCCGACGTCGACAGCGTGATCCGCCGCCGCGACAGCCCGAGCCCGTCGCCGTCCATCACGATCTTCAGCGCATCGCGCACATTGTCGAAATTGTAGAGCGGCTCACCCATGCCCATCATCACGATGTTGGTGAGCATCCGCCCCTCGGGCTGACTCGGCCATTCGCCGAGCGCGTCGCGGGCGAGCATCACCTGCCCGACGATCTCGCCGGCGGTGAGGTTGCGCACCAGCTGCATCGTGCCTGTGTGGCAGAAGCGGCAATTGAGGGTGCAGCCGACCTGGCTCGACACGCACAAGGTGCCGCGGTCGGCGTCGGGGATGAACACCATCTCGAAATCGTGCCCGTCGGGGGTCTTGAGGAGCCACTTGCGCGTGCCGTCGGACGAGACCTGCGCCTCGACGATCGCGGGCCGCGAAACGCTGAACCGCTCGGCGAGCCAGCCGCGCTGCGGCTTCGCGATATCGCTCATGTTCGCAAAGTCGCTGACTCCGCGGTTGTAGATCCAGTGCCAGATCTGCTTGCCGCGAAGCTTCGCCTGCCTCGGCTCGAGCCCCGCCGCCTCGAGCTCGACGCGGATCTGGTCCTTGGTCAGCCCGACCAGCTCGACCCGACCGTCGGCGCGCGGCGCCGCCGCGCGCGGCACGGGCACAGGGTCGACGGGCCCTGGGATGGGCATGAGGGAGGTGTCGGCGCTCATGGTGAGCCGCCTATCTAGTCAGCGCGGGGGCATTTTGCCAGCGCAGCGCGCCGCTGCCGCGTCGATGGCCGTCGGCGCACCGTCGAGCGCATAAGGGTCGGCGAAGCGCCGGCCGCCCGTGTCGCGAGTCTCGACCTGCATCGCCGTCGCAGCGCGGGCGGCGGCGATGATCGCCTGCTCTTGCAGCGGCCCGCGGCTCCATGCCCAGTCACCGCGGCCGACCAAAAGGAAGGGCTGCTCGCCGATCCGCAAAATCACGCTCGCGCCGCCACGAGGCAAGCGGCTCAAGCGCGCGTGGAACTCGCCCCAGCGGCGACGGTCGGGGGTGAAGCTGAAGCCGGCGATGGCCTGGACCTGGTTCCTCATCGCCATCCGCTGCGAGCGCGATTGCGCCTCGCACACGCTGCCGCGGTCGATCGTCGCCCAGGCGCCCCCGGCGAAGACGATAGTCCCGCGCGGCGCCGCAGCCGCACCAGCGGCGACGAGGGCAATGACGATAGACCACTTCACGGGCGCGAAGCTACCGGCCAACCAGCCGCCGCGCCACCTCAGTAAGCTGGAGCGCTATCGCGCGTAGTAAGGCCGGACATTGATATAGCCCCATTCCTCGAGCGCGCCGGGGCGCCGGGCGCGGGCGAGCGCCTTGGGCATGTCGTCATTGGGATCGAAGATCGGGCTCTGCCGCGTGACCAGCCAGACGACGGGGACGTGCTTCAGCGCCGGGTCTGAGACCAGCGCTGCCGCCTGCTGCGGAGTGACCGACACCACGGCCGGCCAGCCGGCGCGGATCGGCCCCTTCACGTTTAGCGTCGGGAACGGCGCGGGGATCGTCCGGATGGTGCCAGGCACGCGCACGCCGGTCTCGGCGAGCGGCAGCGCGCTGTCGGTCGGGTAGAGCCACACCTGGTCGCCGGCATGGACGTTGCGCGACAGATAGGACGAGAGCAGGTCCCAGCGCTCGGTCGGCGGGCGGATGGTCATGATTGCCGCCGTCGGCAGCAAGGTCGCGCAGATCGCGATGGTGATGAAGCGGCGCTCGCGTCCTTCGTCGCTGCGCGCGATGGCGCCGGCGATCATCAGATAGGCCGGGACCAAGGTGCCCGACAACGTGCGGGCGAGGAACACCGGCTCGAAGGTGGCGGAAATCAACGCGGCGAGCATCGGCGGGCCGAGCCACAGCAGCAGCATCAGCCGCTCCGAATTCCAGCCCTTGGACGCCCAGGTGGTGGAAATAGCGCGCTTCAACAGCAGGACCATCGCCAGCGCGGCGACCGCCGAGCCGATGCTCAGCGCCTCCATCGGCACGGTATAGAGCGCGAGCAGCTGCGGCACGAACATTTCCGGGCGCCACTCGAGCCAGTTGGTGCTCCAATCCTGGGCGCGGCTGGTCATCATGATGAGGCACGGCAGATAGATCGCTGTCACCAGCGCGGCGGTGGTCGTGCCGCGAATGATTCTCGCGCGGCTTACCCGCGCGCCGAGCCACACCGGGAGGAACGCGAGCGCGAGGCACAGGCCGTAGAGGATACCGAGCGCGTGGCTCCAGCAGGTCAGCGCCGTGCCGGCGCCGAACAGCAGCCACGAGAACCAGCTTCCCGGCTCCCCGGCCTGGAGCTGGCGCACCAGGCGCAGCATGGCGAGGATCGCGACGGAGTAAGCGAAGGTGAGCAGCGGGTAAGGGCGCGCTTCCTGGCCGATGACCATGAACATCGGCGAGCAGGCGGCGAG
>DATDDW010000407.1:0-4520 GCA_036523615.1 Sphingomicrobium sp. | reverse complement strand
GACATCTGCTCGCGGCGGATGAGCTCGCAGACGCGGGCCGAGGACCGCTTCGACCTGTCGCGCTGGCGCATCGCGGGCAACGGCGCCGACATGATCCGCCCCGACGTCATGCAGGCGTTCGTCGACTGCTTCGCCCCCGCGGGCTTCAAGGCGAGCGCCTTCTGCCCCAGCTACGGCCTCGCCGAAGCGACGCTCGCCGTCTCGCTGATGCCGCCCGGCGAAGGCATCCGGCTCGAGCTGGTCGAGGAGCATGAGCTGTCGGGCTGCGCCAGCGACCGGGGCAACCGGCCGCGGCGTTACCGCGCGGTGGTCAATTGCGGCAAGCCGGTGATGGGGATGGAGGTCGAGGTCCGCGGCGGCGACGGCAAGCCCCTCCCCGATCGCGGCATCGGCCGGGTCTACGTCCGCGGGCAAAGCGTGATGCACAGCTACTTCCGCGACGAGGAATCGACCAAGGCCGTGCTCAGCGACGACGGTTGGCTCGACACCGGCGACATGGGCTACATGTCCAAGGGCTACATCTTCATCGTCGGCCGCGCCAAGGACATGATCATCATCAACGGGCGCAACCACTGGCCGCAGGACATCGAATGGGCGGTCGAGCAGCTGCCCGGGTTCAAGTCCGGCGACATCGCCGCCTTCGCGATCACCGGTCCGTCGGGCGAGGAGACGCCGGCCGTCCTGGTCCACTGCCGCGTCTCCGACAAAGAGGAACGCGGCCGGCTGCGCGACGAGATCCGCGAGCGGGTCCGCGCGATCACCGGCATCACGCCGGTGGTCGAGCTGGTCCCGCCGCGAACGCTGCCGCGCACCAGCTCGGGCAAGCTGTCGCGGGTCAAGGCGCGCAACCTCTATCTCTCCGGCGAAATCCAGCCCTACGACATCGCCGCCTAAGCTTAGATCGACGAGACCATCTTCGCGTGCGTCACCGCCTTGCCCGGCTGAGCCGGCGCGGGCGGCGCGGGATCCTCGACGGCGAAGTCCTCGACCGCTTTCCAGCTGCCGTCCGACTGCTTCTTGTAGACGGTCACATAGGACCCGCTGCCGCTGACCACCTGCTGAGTCTTGGGATCGGTATGTTTCTCGGTGAAACGGCCGCGCGCATAGGCCAGGTCGCCCGAGCTATCGATCTTGTCGGAGCTGAAGCTGATCGAGAAATTCTGGTCGCTCAGCGCGTCGGCATAGCTCTTGCGAATGGCCATCGCGCCGTCGGCGGGCTTGACTCCCGGAGCGACGAAATAGGCGTCGTCGGCGTAATGGCCGAGCAGGCCCTCCTGGTCGTTCGATTTGAACTGGTCGTTCCATTTCTTCTCGTCGGCCTTGATCGCCTTGGTCACGGCGCCGCTGTCGCCGCCCTCATGCGGGCCGTATCGGTCGCACGCCGAAATCGTCATCGCCAGCGCTGCCGCCCCGGCAAGCGCCATCCATTTGTGAACGCCCCTCATGTCACTCTCCCCAGTTGAGCGCAGGCGACCCAATCACCAAAGACCGAGTCGTGCAACAGCCGTTAGCGGCCGGCCCATTTGGGGAGCATGCGCCGGAGCACCCGGTCCTTCAGCGCATAATGGTGGTAGAGCGCGGCGAGCGCGTGGCCGAAGGCGAGGATGATGATCGCCCAGCCGACCTTGTCGTGGATCTCGCGCAGCTCGTGGCGCGTCGGCTTGGGCAGCGCATCGATCGGCCCGGGGATGCCGATGCCGAAGAAGTGGATCGGGTGCCCGGCGGCCCAGCCGATCGCCCAGCCGAGCCCCGCCTGCGCGACGAGCAGCGCGTAGAGCAAATAATGGACGCCCTTCGACGCGGTCTTCACCCAGCCGCTGACGATTGCCGGCCGCTGGTGCCCTGGGATCAGCCGCCAGACGATCCGCGTCACCACCACCGCGGTGAGCAGGATGCCCAAGGACACGTGCACGCGCTGCATCCCCTCGCTGGTGTCGTGGCTGAACCAGTCCCACGTTTCGGCCAGCGCGAACTGGATGACGACCAGGAGCGCCGTCAGCCAGTGCAGCGCGACCGCGACATTGTCGTAATTGGTGCCGTCGTCGCCGCCGGCGACCCGCGTTGCGCTGGCGAGGCTGCTCTCGGGGCGGTTCACGGGGGATCTCCAGAAGGTGAACAGCCCCAATCCGCCGCCGCCGGGGGCGGTTCCGTTAAATCGCAAGCGCCGCCAAAGGACTTGAGCGACCAGCGAGCGGCTGGCTATCGCCAATCTAATGCGTTTTCTTCGATTGGCGTTGCTCGGCGCTGCGCTGGGTCTGGCGGCGGCGCCCACTGTCGCCGGCCCGCCGTACCTCACCGACGATCCCGTGCCGACCGACACCGGCCATTGGGAGATCTACCTCTTCACTGGCGGCGAGGGCTTCGGCTCGACTTTCGAGGGCGAAAGCGGCCTCGACCTCAACTATGG
Source organism: Sphingomicrobium sp. (assembly GCA_036523615.1). Lineage (GTDB taxonomy): Bacteria > Pseudomonadota > Alphaproteobacteria > Sphingomonadales > Sphingomonadaceae > Sphingomicrobium. Next base: position 2,113 of record DATDDW010000407.1, on the reverse strand, counting down.
CCCGGTCAAGGACGTCCAGCTGACCGGCAGTCTGCCGCTCGCCTTCAGCCACGAGCCTCAGAGCGGCTGGCGCAGCGGCACCGGCGATGTCGAGCTCGGGGTCAAATACCGCTTCGTCCACGACGACCAGCACGGTTTCTCGGCGGCGATCTTCCCGCGCGTGATCCTCGCGACCTCGAGCATCGGCGAGGGCGAGAAGACGCGGCTCCTGCTGCCGCTGTGGCTGGAGAAGGATTTCGCCGGCGGCACGAGCCTGTTCGGCGGCGGCGGCTATGAGGTGAACCCCGGCCGCGGCAACCGCGATTTCTGGCTGGCCGCGGTCGCTCTGACCCACGACGTCAGCGAGACATTATCCGTCGGCGGCGAGCTCACGCGCCAGGGTCCCGACACGGTCGACGGCACCGCCCAGACCCGCGCGGGCGTAGGCGCGATTATCAAGCTCGGCGGCCCTTCATCGCTGCTGATGTCCGGCGGCCCGACCTGGGCCGACCACCGCACCGGCTATCATTTCTACGCGGCGCTAGGCCTGAATTTCTGAGCCGACTGGCGGCTTCAACGCCGGCCGCGCGATACGAAGAGCTGGGGCACGCATTCACGCGCTATTCAGTGCTTTGACCGCAACCAAGGCAAAGGGGCGGGAGTCGAAAAGGACTCAAAGATGTTGCGCAAACTTATCCTTGTTGGAGCCCTAACAGCTTCGACGGCGCTGATCGCGACGCCAGCCGAGGCGCGGTGCCACCACCGCCACGGCTACCACTGGTGCGACGGCTATTCGCGCCACTCGCGCTATAGCTATTCGCCGTACCGCTACGGCTACAGCAACTACGGCTACAGCTATCCGAGCTACAGCTACGGCTATTCCCCCTATGGCTATGCCTATCCGGGCTACGGTTACGGCTATGCTTACCCCTATGGCTACGGCCAGCGAGGCTATTACTACAACCACCGGCGGCATGAACGCGACGACGACGGGGACGACGACGACGACTAAGGCGCTGTTCCGGGTGTCATAGCTGATCGGCACGATCTGGCGAGCAGGTGCTGACTTGCCGCCGCCGACGACGTGCTAACGTGGGCTTTGCGCCCCAGGGCAACCTGACGACGACTCGCTCCTTCTAAGGCGCGACGACGAGCACCTTGAATGTGCCCGGAAGCGCCTTGGGCCGCTCGCCCGCGGGGGCCGGCGCCATGGTCGCCGAGGGCAGGTAAACGCGGCCCGTGCTTGGATCGACCGCGATGGTTCGAGCGCTGACCGCCGTCGGGACCTGTGCCACCACGGACGGCCTCGGCGTCAGGCGGATGATCGTCAGGTTGCCGTCGCGGCCGGCGGGCACCAGCACCAGCCGGCGGACTGGGTCGAACGCGGCGCCGTCGGCGCCTTTTCCGATCACGAGCTTTGCGACCTGGCGCCCGTCGGGCGCGGAGACGATCGCCACGCCGTTGCCGCAGGCCGAGACAATCTCGCGTGTCTGCGGATCGTAAGCGATCCCCGTCGGGCCGTCGCAGCCCGCGAGCGCAAAGCGCGTGACGAGCTTGCGCGCCCGCGTGTCGAGCACCGCGATCTCGTTCTTGTCCTCGACGTTGACGTACATCCGGCCCTTGCCGTCGGCCACGGCGAACTCGAGCGAGCCGCCCACCGGCACGGTCGCCAGCACCTTCGCTGCCTTGGCATCGACCACCGTCGCTTCGCCGCTTCCCGGGTCCATGATCCACAAGCTGCGCGTCGCCGGGTCGTAAGCCGCGGCATCGGGCTTCTTGCCGGTGGGGATCGTCGCCCGCACATGCCCCATGCGGCCGTCGAACAAAGTCGCGGTGTTGGTTTCGCCGTTGGTCAAGATCACCTCGTGCGTTCCCGGGATCGCGAGCGCGGCATGGACCCGCTGCCCGGCGACGATCCGGTCGGTCGCCGTGCCGGTCTTGAGGTCGATCGCGGTCACGCCGTCGGTCCGGCCGATGTAGAGCCGCTGGTCGTTGGGCGCGACGCTCAGGATGTCCCAGCCGCCGTCGCCCGCCGGCAATTGCGCGACGACATGGTAGCGCGGCGCCGGCTGCGCCGCGGAAGCCGCCCCGGCGGCGCCGAGCAATAGACCGATCAGGACTGGACGCATGACAA
>DATDDW010000406.1:0-4009 GCA_036523615.1 Sphingomicrobium sp. | reverse complement strand
ATGACCCGAGTCCTTGTCCTTCGCGGCGACCAGCCAGGCGACGTAAGAATCGACCTTCGACGGATCGATTTTGGCCTCCAGGTAGAGCTCAAGCCCTTTGAGCGCGCGCTGCTGCGCGTAGGGAAGGGCGATGCGCGGGTCTCCGAAACGGGCGTTGAAGCGGAACTCGAGGTCCTTGGCCACCGCCGAGCCGGGCCACAGCTTGTTGACTTCGAGGATTTGCTGGCGGGCGGCGTCGACCTGGCCGGCGAAGGCGAGGGCATTGACGGAAGACGCTCGGATCGCCGGCGACAAGGGATCAACCTCGGCTGCGTGACTGGCGTCGTTGATCGCGTCGTGCATTCGTCCGACGCTTTGCAGTGCACTGGAGCGCCTCGACAGCACCGCCGGGTTGTCCGGGGAAGTGGCCTTGGCCTCATCGAGCAACGCCAGTCGCTGGCCGACGGCGTCGAGCGGCAGAAGCGAGCTTTCGGCGACCAAGGCTTCCGGCATTCCCGGAACGAGCGCGAGAGCAGCGGCAATGTGACTGCGCAGCAACGCGGCGTCCGTGGCTGAGACAGCGCCATCGTCGCGCTCCCCGTCGATCTGGCCGGCCTCGACGAGGAGTAGTTTGCGCCAACCGGGCACGAACCGCGGCGCCTGCGCCACCACGCGACGAAATCCTGTCAGGAGCAAGTTCCCTTCGCCGGCCGCTTCGGCGAGCTTGGCGCAGGCATTGAGGTAGGTTTTGAAGGTATCGGCCTGAGCAAGCCGCTGATCCGGATCCAGTGCTTCGCCGGCGCAGCCCACAACGCGAGCGGCGGAGAAGCCGACTTGCTGCTTGAGGTCGGCGATCGCTGCCGGCTGGAAAGCCTCCGACCAGAGGATCGTGCCGTCCTTCCCGTTCGTCAGAGTGACATTGGCTGCCGACCCGGACGATGCAGGGCTTTGGCTGATCTCGAAGATGAGGTCGGGGCGGCGTGCGGCGGCTTCGGTTTCGCTCACCAGCCGAATCGAATTGGACTGAACGCCCTGGAGGCTGCCCAGCTCGACGGCGAGGTCGCGCGCGAGCGAGCGCGAACCCTCATCGCTTGCCGCCGCGCGCACTACCAATGTCGGCTGCGCGTGGGCTTGCCATGGGTGCCATAGCAGGAAGAGCGCGGTGATCGCGATGGTGGCCGCAACCGCAATCCCACCGAACAGCCAATTGCGCTGGCGCTGCGGCGGCGGCGCCTCATCGGCCGCCGCCGGCTCGGCCGGTCTCGTGGATTCCTTGCCCATCGACGCGACGTCGTTGAGCAGCACGTGCAATGCCGCGGGATTGCCACGCCCGCGCCACTGGGAGAGATCGATCGTCTGGAACTGGCGGAAGCCGAGCGGCGGCTCGGTTCCGTCGATGGTCACTGGCACCAGGCGGCCGCTGTCACGTCCGGCAGCCGCCTCGTCCTTGACCCACGCGGATTCGACCGAGTTGGCCGACCACAGCACAACAACGGCGTCCGCCGCCTTCAGCGCCTCCTCGATGACCTTGCCGAACTGCGTTCCGCCGCGAACGTGGAGGTCCCACCACACATTGTGGCCGGCTTTCTCGAGAGCCCGGGCGAAGTGGCGCGCGCGCTCGGAATCGTCCCGGTCATAGCTCAGGAAAACGCCTGCCATGCGCAGCCCCCTGCGTGCCCAATGCTGCGCCCAAAGCTCACAGCGGGCAAGTAAGGCTGTTGGCAACGGAGCGCGTGCGCCATAAAGGCGTGGCCGCCTTTGCCGCATCTGGGGACGATATCCAGCTCATGACCCGCCCGCGCTTCAACCGCATCCTCTTGAAGCTGTCGGGCGAAGCCTTGATGGGGCAGGGCCAGTTCGGCATCGACCCCGACGCCGTCGCCGGGCTCGCCGGCGAGATCGCCGCGGCCAAGGCGCAGGGCCACGAGCTGTGCCTCGTCGTCGGCGGCGGCAACATCTTTCGCGGCATGGCGGCAGCGGCCAAGGGCTTCGACCGCGCCAGCGCCGATTACATGGGCATGCTCGCGACCGTGATGAACGCGTTGGCGCTGCAGAATGCGCTCGAGCGGCTCGGCGTCGACACCCGCGTCCAGTCGGCGATTCCGATGTCGAGCGTGTCCGAGCCCTATATCCGCCGCCGCGCGCTGAGGCATATCGAGAAGGGCCGCATCGTTCTGTTCGCCGCCGGCACGGGAAATCCCTATTTCACCACCGACACCGCGGCGGCGCTGCGCGCGGCGGAGATGGGCTGCGACGCTCTGTTCAAGGGGACCAGCGTCGACGGAGTCTACACCGCCGACCCCAAGAAAGTGTCGAGCGCGACGCGTTACGACACGCTGGGCTTCAGCAAGGTGCTGAGCGACGACCTCAAGGTGATGGACGCCGCCGCGGTCGCTTTGTGCAGGGACAACAATATTCCGATCGTCGTGTTCAACATCCGCCAGCCGGGCAACCTCGCCCAGGTGCTCGCCGGGCAGGGGACCGCGACGATCGTGCAGGACGGAGAGTGACGCCATGACGACCACTGTTCACACCGACGACCTCAAGCGCCGCATGCATGGCGCCGTCGAGGCCTTCAGGCACGACCTCGCGGGCCTGCGAACCGGCCGCGCGTCGACCGCGCTGCTCGATCCGGTCCATGTCGAGGTCTACGGCAGCAACATGCCCTTGAACCAGGTGGCGACCGTCTCGGTGCCCGAACCGCGGATGCTCTCGGTGCAGGTATGGGACCGGTCGAACGTCCAGCCGGTGGAGAAGGCGATCCGCTCGGCGGGCTTGGGGCTCAACCCGATCACCGACGGTCAGCTGATCCGCCTGCCGATCCCCGAGCTCACCGAGGAGCGGCGCAAGGAGTTGGCCAAGCTCGTCGGCCAATATGCTGAGAAGGCGCGGATCGCGGTGCGCAACGTCCGACGCGACGGGATGGACCATGTGAAGCAGGACGAGCGCAAGCACGACATCAGCGAGGACGAGAAAAAGCGGCTCGAGCATGAGGTGCAGAAGCTCACCGACGACACGATCAAGGAGATCGACGAGCTTGCCCATGGCAAGGAAAAGGAAATTCTCGGCAAGTGAGCCCCGCACCCGCCCCGGAGGGCGCCGCGGCATCAGGGGGTAGCGCGGTTCCGCGCCACGTCGCGATCATCATGGACGGCAACGGCCGCTGGGCGAAGCAGCGGGGCCTACCGCGCGTCGCCGGGCACAAGGCCGGCGCCGAAGCCGTGCGGCGGGCGATGCAGTCGGCGGTCGACAACGGCGTCGAGGTGCTGACGCTCTACGCTTTCTCGTCCGAGAACTGGCGGCGGAGTGCCGAAGAGATCGCCGATTTGACGGGCCTGATGCGCTTCTATCTCGAACGCGAGCTCGCGACGCTCGACAAGGAGGGCGTCCGGCTGCGCCTGATCGGCGATTATTCGGCGTTCGGGCCGGACCTCGTCGCGCGGCTCGAGAAAGCGGTCGCGCATACCGCCGGAAACACGCGCCTGACCCTGGTCGTGGCGCTCAATTACGGTTCGCGCGCCGAGATCGTCGCCGCCGCGCAGCAACTTGCGGCCAGGGCGAAGGGCGGCGAGCTCGAGCCCCAGCAAATCGACGAGCACGCGTTCGCGCAGGAACTGCAGACGCACGGCCTTCCCGAGCTCGACCTCTTGATCCGCACTTCGGGCGAGGTGCGCCTGTCCAACTTCCTACTGTGGCAGGCGGCCTATGCCGAGCTTCTCTTCCTCGACACCCTCTGGCCCGATTTCGACGAGCAGGCGTTCGCCGATGCGCTGAGCACTTACGCCGCGCGTGAGCGTCGGTTTGGCGGTCGGTGAACGACCTCGCCGTTCGTACCCTCACCGGGGTCATTCTGATTGTCGGAGCGCTGCTCGTCGCCTTCCAGGGCGGCTACCTGCTGGCTGTGGTCGTCGCCGGCACTGCGACTGCGATGTTTTATGAATGGACCCGCCTCGTCCGCGGTTGGGGGGCGGTCTGGTACCTGGGCGGTTTTGTCTATGCGGTGCTGCCCGCGCTGGCGCTGTTATGGATC
>DATDDW010000405.1:0-3479 GCA_036523615.1 Sphingomicrobium sp. | reverse complement strand
AGTTCCTTGAGGCGTTCGGAAAGCTCGTGGCGGATCGCTTGCATCGCCTGCTTGAGCGTCGGGCCGGGCGTCACATAGTGCGAGTTGGCGTAGACCTTGATGCTGTCCAAGGCACCGATCGTCTTTCCGGTCAGCGGGTCGAACTCGCTGATCTCTTCGATCTCGTCGCCGAAGAACGACACTCGCCACGCCCTGTCTTCATAGTGGGAGGGGAAGATTTCGAGGCTGTCGCCGCGGACTCGGAAGTTGCCGCGGGCGAAGGACGCATCGTTGCGGCGGTACTGGAGCGCGACGAGCTTGCGGATGACTTCGCGCTGGTCCTCTGATGCGCCTTGCTTGAGCGAAAAGGTCATCGCCGAATAGGTCTCGACCGAGCCGATGCCGTAGAGGCAGCTGACGCTGGCGACGATGATCACGTCGTCGCGCTCGAGGAGCGAGCGCGTCGCCGAGTGGCGCATTCGGTCGATCGCCTCGTTCACGCTCGACTCCTTCTCGATGTAGGTGTCGGTCCGCGGCACGTAGGCTTCGGGCTGGTAGTAGTCGTAGTAGGAGACAAAATACTCGACCGCATTCCCAGGAAAGAAGCTTTTGAATTCGCCGTAAAGCTGGGCGGCGAGGATCTTGTTGGGGGCGATCACCAAGGCCGGGCGCTGCAGAGTCTCGATCACCTTGGCCATGGTGAAGGTCTTGCCCGAGCCGGTGACGCCCAGGAGCACCTGGCTCTTCTCGTCCGAGCGCGCCGCCTCGACCAGCTCGGCGATCGCCTGCGGCTGGTCGCCTGCGGGCTCGTATTCCGAGACGATCCTGAACTTCTGCCCGCCCTCGGCCTTCGCCGGCCGCGCCGGCTTGAGCGGCACGAAGGTCTCGGCGCCCTCGGGCTCGGCAAGGCTGGTGCGGATTTGAATCGCCATCGCGCCCATATAGGGACTTGAGGGCGTTCAGCGAGGGCTAGCGCTAGGGCGTTCGGCGGCGGGAGCGCGTCACTCTTCTGGCAAGGGAACGTAGCACGAGCGCGGTCACGGCCGCCGGATCACGCCGTGCGGCCAGCGCCAGCTGACGAATGGCGGCCGGGAAATCCCTTAGCCGGAGAAATTGTCGGCAGCGGAGCAGGTGCAAATTCTTGTAGGCGGTCCGCTCGAGATTGCTGCCGCGGTGCTCGGGATGACGAGCGAAATAGTCTTCGAGCACTTGCAGCCCGGCCCGCACGGCGTCTGCCGCAGACGCCGACCGGGTGATCGACGCTGGGTGGCGGCGGTACAGCGTGACGGCCTCGGCGAGCCTGCACACCGGCGCCTGTTCGAACGCGCGCAGCACGAAATCGCGATCGCCCATCAGCCGATAGGTCTCGTTCCAAGCGCCGACACGGTCGAGCGCGGCGCGCGGAAAGAGGATGCCGTGGATGTAGACATCGAATCTGTTGAGCAGAAAGTCCTCGACGACATCGCCCTGGCAGTCGCCTGACAGCAGCCGGTAGGGCGCAAGCTGGTCATCGCACATTTGCGTCCAGCCGTAGGCGGCCGTGCCAGGGCCATGGGCTTGAGCAGCGGCGAGCAAGCGTCCGGTGCTTCCCTCGACCGCGACGTCGTCGGCATCGAAGAAGCGAGCATAGTCGCCGCGCGCCGCCTTCAGCCCGGCGTTGCGCGCCGCATAGTGCCCGCCGTGCGCGATACGAATGACCCGCAGGCTCGGGTCGCTCACATCGGCGAGCATGTCGCGAATGGGCAGGTCATTGCCGTCGTCGATGAGCACGAGCTCGATGTCGCACTCGCGCTCGGCCAGCACGCTGGCGACGGCCTCGCGCAACCAATCCTCACGCGGCTTCCACGCGGTCATGATGATGCTGACCAGAGTCACGTCGGCTTCCGTAAGGCAGAGCGTCAGGGGCGGCCATTCAACGCGGTCGAACTGTACGCATTCGGGACATTAGCGGCTGCCGCCGCTCGCGTCATGCACGCCGCTCCTAATTCGCTGCATCAGGTAGCAAAGGCAGTCCTGCCGGACGATGCGCGGATCGGCCGTCAGCATGGCCGGGACGGCCTGCTTGCTCAGCAGCAAGCTGCCGCCGCTGACGGCGAAATAGTCGTCAGCGACGTCGCGTCCCGCTTCATCAATCATTTGCAGGGGCATCACGTGGTCGGTCTCTCCCAGCAGGGCGCCGGGCTGCAGCTCTCGGAAGTTCAGCTCATCGAGCCGTGGGTCGAGGCGAAGTTGCGCATCTTCTGACCCAAAGCCGATGCGCACATCGGGCCGCACCCGGACCACGCCGAGGGTATGGTAAAGCTCGAGCGGCTCGCCGCCGCTCGCCTGGTCCGACCGCTCAACCAAGTGCAGCGCCGCATCGAGGAAGCGGGCTGCGGCGTCGGCGTTAGCAGGATCGCCCGCTAACCCGCATTCGGCCGTCATCGCCGGGATCAGCCCTTCAAAGGAGGCGGTTTGCGTGCCGGGGATGCCGCGAAACAGCACCACTCGCGGGGCGAACAAGGCGGCAAGCGCCAAAGTCGGCGGGCGAAGGTTGCAGACGACGGCGTAATGCGGGTTGCGGCCGCTGTTGTTGTGGAGGTCGACCGCAGCGACGGCGCGCCGGTCGACAACTCGCGCGTGCACCTCGGCCATGATCCGCGCCTCCGCGGTTTCGCCGTGATCTGTCGCCCCCGGCCAGATGCGGTTGTAATCCGGCTGATCGTCGAGCCGACGGAGCCCGTGGTGCGCGGCTTCGATATTGCCGACCAGCAGCATCAGCGAGCGTGGCAGCGGCCGCTTTGCGCAGCCGCAAAGAACCCGCTGAACCGCGGCAAGCCCCGTATCCTCGTTGCCGTGGAGAAGAATCGATACGAACAGCGGCGGTTCGCGCTTGCCCGGCAACTCGAAGAGGGTCGGGCCGTCGAGCAACCCGTGCAGCTCACGAGCCTGGCAATCGAGGAAGCCGTCGGGAAGCTGGTTACGAATGTGCACGCGCGCGCTCGTCAAAGTGGCCATTCATGGACGGGCCTGCCGATGCGCTGGTTTTCAACATAGGCCGCGGTCAGCTGGTTTAGATTGCCGTACCGGCTGAAGTGAGACAGCTGCCATTTCGCGCCGGTGCGGCCACAGTCGAGCCGGCAGGAAATGATGTTCAGATAGTGGTCGACGAGATCCTCATCGACGCCTTGCGCCGCGAGTCCTTGAGCGGCGAGCGGAAGAAGCTCGGCGAGGACGTCGCGGACCGATCGCTTGCCCGTAGCGCCGAGCCAGTGAATCTCCGCGTCGAGGCCCTGCCGTGCGGCTTGGTAGAAATTCTCCCGCGCAAGCGCGAACGGCAATGCGCGCTCGGCATCGTCGAGCATGCGCGCGAGGACATGGACCGCTCCGAAATAGAGCGCGGCATTGGCCATCATGTCGCGTACGCTCGGGCCCGCCGGCAGCACACGCTGTTCGATCCTCACGTGCGCAGTCCCATCGGCGTCGAACCCGACGATCGGGCGCACCCAGCGCCAGATGGT
>DATDDW010000404.1:0-12566 GCA_036523615.1 Sphingomicrobium sp. | reverse complement strand
GCGTGGGCATAGGCCGCCTTCATCACGTCGAGGCCCATCAGCGCGCTGACCAGCATGAACAAGGTGGAGCGCGGCAGGTGGAAGTTCGTGATCAGCCCGTCGATCGCCTTGAAGCGGTAGCCGGGCGTGATGAAGATCGCCGTGTCGCCCTCGAACGGATGGATGATCCAATCCGCGTCCGCCGCGCTTTCGAGCAGCCGCAGGCTGGTTGTGCCGACGGAAATCAGCCGCCCTCCTGAGCGGCGCACTGCATTGAGCCGCTGCGCCGTCGCCGCCTCGATCCGCCCCCACTCGGCGTGCATCTGATGCTCTTCGATCTTTTCCGATCGGACGGGAAGGAATGTGCCCGCGCCGACGTGCAGCGTCAGCGTCTCGCGGCCGATCCCCCGCGCCTCCAGCGCCTCGAGCAGGCGCGGCGTGAAGTGAAGCGCCGCGGTGGGGGCGGCGACCGCCCCCTCCTGGCGCGCGAACATGGTCTGATAGTCCTCACGGTCGCGCTCGTCGATTTGGCGGCGTGACGCGATGTAGGGAGGCAGCGGCATCTTGCCGGCGCGCTCGAGGAGAAGCTCGACCGGCTCGCTGCCGTGGAAATGGAGCAGCGCCGAACCATCGGCCGACTTCTCGGCCACTGACGCGGCCACGCCGGCGCCAAAGTCGATGCTGTCGCCCACGCGCACGCGCTTGGCGTTGCGCAGGAACGCCTGCCACTCGCGCGGCCCCTCGCGCTTGTGCAGCGTCGCGCCGATGCTCGCGTCGCCGCGCCGGCCCTCGAGCTGGGCGGGGATCACCTTGGTGTCGTTGAAGACGAGCACGTCGCCCCGCCGGAGCAGGTCCGGCAGCTCGAGGACCTCGTGATCGGAGATGTCGCCGCCGCGCACCACCAGCAGCCTCGCGCTGTCGCGCGGCCGCGCCGGCCTCAGCGCAATGCGTTCAGCAGGAAGATCGAAGTCGAAATCGGCGAGGCGCACGCCGCGGCGCTTAGCCGCCGAGGTGCGCCTTCACAATTTTCGTTGGGTCGGCCGGCGGCTCGCCGGGAGCGATCTGGTCGACCGCGTCCATGCCTTTCACCACCCGGCCGATCACCGTGTAATTGCCGTCGAGATCGGGGTTGGGCACGAACATGATGAAGAACTGGCTGTTCGCGGTGTCTGGATTGTCGGTTCGGGCAGCACCTACCGTCCCGCGAAGGAAAGGGACGGGGGTGAACTCCGCCTTGAGGTCGGGGAGGTCGGAGCCGCCCTGCCCAGTCCCGGTCGGATCACCGCCCTGCGCCATGAACCCCGGAATCACCCGGTGGAAAATGAGCCCGTCGTAAAAGCCGCGGCGCACCAGCGTCTGGATGCGCTCGATATGGTGCGGCGCGAGATCGGGCCTCAGCACAATCTCGACCGTGCCGCCGTTCGACAGGTCGAGGAACAGGTGATTGGCGGGATTGGCCTCAACCTCCGGCGGAGCGGCAATGCCCGGCGCAGACGCCGGCGATGCCGGCTGCGGCGCCGGCTTGGCGGCAGTCAGCACAAGTGCGGCAAAGGGCAACAGGAACAAGGCTTTGCTGAACATCTTCTCCCCCCACGGGATCACTGGCCGCTACGGCCGAACCGCTGACGCTAGCGTGAACCGCCGTTCAAGTGCCGCCGGACGTCGTCGGCTACGGCCGGCGTGACGAACTTGTCGATCGAGCCGCCGTAGCGCGCGATTTCCTTGACCAGCTTGGAGGCGATCGGCTGCAGCGACACGTCGGCCATCAGGAAGATCGTCTCGATATTGTCGTTGAGCTGCTGGTTCATGCCGGCCATCTGGAACTCATATTCGAAGTCGGCGACGGCTCTTAAACCCCTGAGGATCATCGAAGCGCCCTGGGCTTCGGCGAAATCCATCAGCAGCGAGTCGAACTCGACCACTTCGATGTTGCCGGGGATGTCGGCGACCTCGCGGCGGACGGTCTCCATCCGCTCGGCGACGGTGAACATCGGCTCCTTCGACGGATTGGTCGTCACGCCGATCACCAGCTTGTCGACCAGGTGCGCGCCGCGGCGGATGATGTCGAGATGCCCGAGGGTGATCGGATCGAACGTGCCGGGATAGACCGCAACCTTCATTCCGCCGCCCCCTAGTGATCGCGTTCGATAGCAAAACGGGCGATCGCGCGCAGCAAATCCGCTTCGCTGCCGTGATCGGAGAGATGCTCGATCGCCTGGCTGACGAGGAAGCCGGCCTGTTGCCGCGCCCGGTCCTCGCCGAGCAGCGACACGAAGGTCGCCTTGCCGGCGTGCGCGTCCTTGCGCGTCGGCTTGCCCGCCGCCGCTTGGTCGCCGCTGTGGTCGATGAGGTCGTCAGCGATCTGGAAAGCGAGGCCGATGTTGCGGGCATAGCCGCGGTACGGCGTGCGGGCGTCATTGGGGAGCTTGACCATGATGCACGCCGCTTCGACGGCATATTCGATCAATGCGCCGGTCTTGAGCTGCTGAAGCCGCGTGATCGCCGGCAGGTCGAGTTGCCGCCCTTCGGCGACGAGGTCCATCATCTGCCCGCCGGCCATCCCGTTCGGTCCCGCAGCCCGGGCGAGCTCAAGCACCAGGTCGGAACGAACCCAGGGATCGTCGTGCGTTGCCTGGTGAGCGAGAATCTCGAACGCCAGCGCATGAAGGCTGTCGCCGGCGAGCACCGCCTCGGCCTCGCCGAACGCCTTGTGCGCGGTCGGTTTGCCGCGCCTCAGCTCGGCATCGTCCATGCACGGCAAATCGTCGTGGATGAGCGAGTAGACGTGAATCGCTTCGATGGCACAGCCGACCCTCAGCGCGCGCTGAGGATCGATGGCGAACAGGCGCGACGCGGCAATCGTCAGCAGCGGCCTTAAGCGCTTGCCGCCGCCGATCGCCGCGTGGCGCATCGCCTCGTAAAGCCGCTCGCGGCTGTCGCCGGTCGGCGCGAGGAGCTTGGCGAAGAAACTGTCGACCTCGGCCGAGACGCGACGCGCTTCGGCCTCGAGCTCGGTGGCCAGCCGGTCGATCGTCTCAAGCGGCATCGAACGGCTTCAGCCCCGCCGGCTTGCCGTCGCTGCCGAACGCGATCTGCTCGATGCGAGCCTGCGCATCCTTGAGGCGCGCTTCGCAATGGCGTTTTAGCCGCTCGCCCTCCTGGTACAGCTCGATCGACTTATCGAGCGGTGCCTCGCCCTTTTCGAGCGTGCGGACGATCTCCTCGAGCCGCTGCAGCGCGGCTTCAAAGCTCAGCTGGTTGACGTCCTCGACAGTGGCCATAAGCGGACTCTTGGTCCCCGTGCCCGCTCAAATCAAGCGAGCCCGCTACTCGACCGGCGTGTTCTTGAACGGATCGCGAATGCCCGGCACGACCTCGTCGCGAAGCTCTTCCTCGGCCGCTCCGGCGAGCGCCGCCTCGGCTTCCCGGGCATGTTGCTCGCGTTCGCGGCGAAGCTCCTCGATCAAGGCCTCGCGGTCGCCCTCGAAGCGCGTGTCGACCGGCGCCGGCGCACCGGCCGCCTTCGCCGCCTTGGCGACTGCCGCATCGAGCTCGCGCTGGGTGGTGAGCCCGAGCGTTACCGGATCCTTCGGCGTAATGTTCGCCATGTTCCAGTGGGTGCGCTCGCGGATCGCGGCGATGGTCGTCCGGGTCGTTCCGATCAGCTTGCTGATCTGGCCGTCGCTGACCTCCGGGTGATTCTTGATGATCCAGGCAATGCCGTCGGGCTTGTCCTGGCGCTTGCTGACCGGCGTGTAGCGGGGGCCGCGTGTGCGGCGGACGGCTTCGGGCGCCTTCCACATCTGCAGCCGATATTCCGGGTCGTTCTGCCCCTTCTCGATCTCTTCGTGTGTCAGCTCGCCGGCACGAATGGGGTCGCGGCCGGTCAGCTTGGTCGCCGCGGTGTCGTCGGCAATTGCCTGCACTTCGAGGATATGAAGCCCGCAAAACTCCGCGATCTGCTCGAATGTCAGCGAACTGTTGTCGACCAGCCAGGCGGCCGTCGCGTGGGGCATCAGGGGCTGGGCGGACTGGGCCACTGGAAAGTCTCCGTCACAAATGAAATGGGCCGCCCCTTAACGGAGCGGCCAATCTGACCAGCGATGTAACCCTGCCACTGCCGCCGGGCAAGTGTTTCAGGCGTCCATCGCCAGATAGCGCGGCTGCCCCTTGATGCGCTCGACCCACGCGAGCACGCGGGGATATTGGTTCAAGTCGAAGTCGGCGTCGCCGGCGACGTGCGTGTAGGCGAACAGGCAAATGTCGGCGAGAGTCATGTGGTCGGCGACGAACCATTCGCGATCGGTGAGGTGCTCGTCCATCAGCTTCAACGCCGCGTTCCCCGCCTGGCGCTTGGCCGGCATCTGCAGCCGCTGCAGGTCGCTTAGATTGTCGAGGCCGACCCAGCGCATCCAGAAGCGCAGCGTCGCGATGTTCGGCTCGTGATTATATTGCTCGAAGAACATCCAGCGCAGCATGTCGGCATGGTCGAGCCGGTCGGTGGGGATGAGATTCGACCCCTCGGAGATGTAGTAGGAGGCGGCGTTGCTCTCCGGGATGAAGCGGTCGCCAACCTGCAGCACGGGAATCCGCCCGTTCGCGTTCACATTGGTGAGGAAGTGAGGCGTGCGCGTCTCGCCCTTCATGATGTCGTATTCGCGCCGTTCGAGCGAAGCCCCGACGTGCGCTGCCGTCAGCCGGACTTTATAGCAATTGCCGGACGCCGCATATTCGTGGAGCACGCATCTGTCGCTCATTGCGCCACCTCCAGCACGATCTTGCCGACATGCTCGCCGGCTTCCATCCGCGCATGCGCGGCGGCCGCCTCGGTGAGCGGATAAGTGGAGTCGATTACCGGCCGCAGGCGTCCGCCTTCGGCATAGGGCCAAACCGTCTTGGCGATCTCGTCGGCGACCATCGTCTTGAACTCGACGCTGCGGCCGCGCAGTGTCGAGCCGGTGAGAGTCAGCCGCCGGCGCATCACGTCGGGGATTGCCAGCTCCGCCTTTGCGCCGCGCTGGAAGGCGATCGACACGTGCCGCCCCTCCTCCGCCAGCGCGTTGAGGTTGCGCGGCACATAGTCCCCGCCGACCATGTCGAGCACCACCGAGACGCCTTTCCCATCGGTCAGCCGCCGGGCGACCTCGACGAAGTCTTGCGTCCGGTAATTGACTGCCGCATCCGCGCCGAGCTCGAGCGCGCGGCCGCACTTTTCATCGCTTCCGCATGTGACAATCGTATTCAGGCCGAACAGCTTGCCGAGTGCGATCGCCATCGTCCCGATGCCACTCGTTCCGCCATGGACAAGGACCCAGTCGCCGTCGGCGGCGAAGCCTCGCTCGAACAGGTTCACCCACACCGTGAAGAGAGTCTCGGGCATCGCTGCAGCTTCGACCGGCGACAAGGCCGGCGGGATCGGCAGGCAAGTGCCGATCGGCGCTACGCAATATTGCGCATAGCCCCCGCCCGCGACGAGCGCACAAACCGAAGTGCCAACGAGCTCTCCCTCGACGATCTCGCCGGCAAGCTCGAGGCCGAGAATATCGGGGGCGCCGGGAGGCGGCGGATAGAGGCCGCGACGCTGAAGGATGTCCGGCCGGTTCACACCCGCCGCGGCGACCTTGATCAACACTTCGCCCGGCCCGGGCCGCGGGACCGGCCGTTCGACCAGCGCCAGCTCCTCGGCGCCGTCGGGTTGCGGCGCGACGACGGCCAGCATCGAAGATGGGACGGTCGGCACAGCGGCTGGGCTTATTGACTTGACCGGGCGGAGGGTCAACGACTCACGCCCATGGACCTGGAGGATCTCTTCCCGAGCAAACCCGACGATCCCTTAGTCGCGCTCGGCAAGCAGGACCTCGATCCGATGTCGATCGAGGAGCTGCGAGAGCGGGTCGAAGCGCTGAAGGCGGAGATCGCGCGGGTCGAAGCCCACATGCAGCGGGCGCAGACTCATCGCTCGGCCGCCGAGGAGCTCTTCAAAAAAAGCTGAAACGCGCTGCTGTTCAGCTAATCCAAGCGAGAATCTGGGGAAAAGGAACCGCTCTGCCCTTGATTGGCGCGCCGCAGCGTATGACATTGTTAACCATGTTCGCCGCATCTCGGGCGGACGAGGAGTGAACCAACGCAATGCCCAGTTTCGCCCGCGAGCTCGAACAAACCCTGCACAACGCTCTGGGAGAGGCCAGCAAGCGCCGCCACGAATATGCGACTCTCGAGCATTTGCTCATCGCGCTGATCGACGACGAGCACGCCTCGAAGGTGATGACCGCGTGCGGCGTCAGCCGCGACGAGCTTCGGGCGAGCGTCAAGCAATACCTCGACAATGAGCTCGGCGCCTTAGTCGCCGACAGCGCGACCGACCCGACGCCGACGAGCGGCTTTCAGCGGGTGGTCCAGCGCGCGATCCTCCACGTCCAGTCCTCGGGCCGCGACGAAGTCACCGGCGCCAATGTCCTCGTCGCCCTCTTCTCCGAGCGTGAGAGCTACGCCGTCTATTTCCTCCAGCAGCAGGACATGAGCCGCCTCGATGCCGTGACCTACATCAGCCACGGCGTCGGCAAGGGCGAAGCCTCGGCCGAGCCGAGAGCTCCCGAAGGCGCGGAGGAAAAGAGCGAGAAAGAAGGCGGCAAGAAGGAGTCCGCGCTCAAGCAGTTCACCATCGACCTCAACGAGAAGGCGCGGGCCGGCAAGGTCGACCCGCTGATCGGGCGCATGCCCGAGGTCGACCGCACGGTGCAGATCCTCTGCCGCCGGTCGAAGAACAACCCGCTATACGTGGGCGATCCGGGCGTCGGCAAAACCGCGATTGCCGAAGGGCTCGCGCGAAAGATCATCGAAGGCGACGTGCCGGCCGTGCTCAAGGGGGCGACGATCTACGCGCTCGACATGGGCGCCCTCCTCGCCGGCACCCGCTACCGGGGTGACTTCGAGGAGCGGCTCAAGTCCGTCGTCGCCGAACTGGAGAAGATGTCGGACGCGATCCTGTTCATCGACGAGATCCACACGGTGATCGGCGCCGGCGCGACCTCCGGCGGCGCGATGGACGCGTCGAACCTGCTCAAGCCGGCGCTTTCCTCTGGTGCGATCCGCTGCATCGGCTCGACGACCTACAAGGAATTCCGCAACCACTTCGAGAAAGACCGGGCCCTGCTGCGCCGGTTCCAGAAGATCGACGTCAACGAACCGACGATCGAGGACACGATCAAGATCATCGCCGGACTGCGCAGCTCGTTCGAGGCGCACCACAACGTGCGCTACACCACGGACGCGGTGAAGAGCGCGGTCGAATTGAGCGCGCGCTACATCCATGACCGCAAGCTCCCCGACAAGGCGATCGACGTGATCGACGAGGTCGGGGCGATGCAGATGCTGGTGCCGCCCTCACGGCGCAAGAAGGTGATCACCCCCAAGGAGATCGAGGCAGTGGTCGCGACCATGGCGCGAATCCCGCCCAAGTCGGTCTCCGCCGACGATAAGCAGGTGCTTGAGCATCTCGAAGCGGACTTGAAGCGCGTCGTGTTCGGCCAGGACCTTGCGATCGAAAAGCTTGCCTCGGCGATCAAGCTCAGCCGAGCCGGCCTGCGCGATCCCGACAAGCCGATCGGCAACTATCTATTCTCGGGCCCGACCGGTGTCGGCAAGACCGAGGTCGCGCGCCAGCTTGCCTCGGTCATGGGCATCCCGCTGCAGCGGTTCGACATGTCGGAATATATGGAGCGCCACGCGGTCAGCCGATTGATCGGCGCCCCTCCCGGCTATGTCGGCTATGACCAGGGCGGCCTATTGACCGACGCCGTCGACCAGCACCCGCACAGCGTGCTGCTGCTCGACGAGATCGAGAAGGCCCACCCCGACCTGTTTAACATCCTGTTGCAGGTCATGGATCACGGCAAGCTCACCGACCATCACGGCAAGACCGTCGATTTCCGCAACACCATCCTCATCATGACCACCAACGCCGGCGCGGCCGACATGGCGCGCGAGAGCATCGGCTTCGGCGCGGCGACGCGCGAGGACATGCAAGAGGACGCGGTCAAGAAGATGTTCACGCCCGAGTTCCGTAACCGGCTCGATGCGATTGTGCCGTTCAGCTATTTGCCGCCGGCCGTCGTCGCCCGCGTCGTCGACAAGTTCATCCTGCAGCTCGAGCTTCAGCTCGCCGACCGCAACGTGCACATCGACCTCGACGACGAGGCGCGCCAGTGGCTGGTCGAGCGCGGCTACGACAAGCTGTACGGAGCCCGCCCGATGGGCCGCCTGGTGCAGGAGAAGATCAAGCAGCCGCTGGCCGAGGAGCTGCTGTTCGGCAAGCTGGTCAACGGCGGCGAGGTCAAGGTGCGCATCAAGGACAATGCGCCGGCGTTCGAGATCACACCGGCCGCGCCTAAGCCAACAAAGCCCAAGGCCAACGGTAAGTCGGCAAAAGCCCCGGCCAAGCCGGCGAAGAAGAAGGCCAGCGGCGAAGCCCCGGCGGCCGAGTAGGGTCCACGCTCAGTCGTTGTCGTGGACGACGATGGTTCCTTTGGAGCCGGTCCCGGCCGCTGCAACCTGAATGCTGAACGGACTGCCGTCCTTCGACTTGCCGGTGACCACATCGCCCGCGAGCGACGCCTCGACGCCCTGCTTCCGGAACTGGTCGACGAAGTAAGAGCGCACCTGGTCAGGCGGCGCCGGCGCAGTGAAGGTGATGTTGACCGTCGAGCCTTTATCGGCCGCGAATACATTGAGGCCGCTCACCTTGCTTCCTGGCATAAGCTTCACGCCGTCGATGTCGAAGTCGCCGTTGCTCATGAAGCCACTCGGCAGTTTCACCTGTCCGTTGACGAACGGTAGGTTGAAAGCGACGTTTCCACTCTCGTCCGCATTGATGGTGACGTTCTCGTCGCCGCTGCCGGGGCTCTTCGAATGGACGTTGCAGCCCGTGAGCAAGGCCATGGGCACGAGCAGTAGCCAACGATTCATGACGCGCCTCCTGTATTATACGTATAATACAGTGGCTAGGCAGCAGCGGTCAAGCCGCGGCAGGACGTGATGAGAGCGGCAGTTTCCGTCAGACGGAGACTTCGTCCATCGTCGTCAGCTCGGGCTGCGGGGTTCCCGTGGCCTTGAAGCTCTCGGTCAGCTCGGTTTTCCTCGCCTTGAGTTGCTCACCAAGGACATCAAGGTCGAGCTTGCCCTTGCGCGCCTGGGAGAACACGCCGCCCGCCTTTTCCTCTTCCTCGACGTGGTGCTCGATCTCTTCTTGGAGAACCTTGACCTTGGCGTCGAAGAATTCGTCGTCGCCGCCCTCGTTGGCTTCGATTTCGGCGATCAGGAGCTTGGCGGCGTCATGCTCGACGAAGCTTTCCTTGAGCAGGTCTTCCTCGACGATGCCTTCGCACGCGGGATAGAAGATCTCCTCCTCGATCTGCGCGTGGACGCTGAGCTCGAGGCAAATCTGCCGTGCTAGCTTCTCCTTGCGCCCCTCGCCTTTCGCGTCCTCAAAATCCTTGAACAGCTTCTCGACGGTGCGATGATCTTCCTTGAGCAAGGCGATCGCGTCCTGCGACTTGGTCGATGACATCTCCAATCTCCTGTTGTTTCAGGAGCAAGAAACCAACTCGCCGGCTTGGATGTTCCTGCCGCGATGCGTCATCAAACCGTAACGATCGCTACTCCCACCAGCCTCGACTGGAAAGCGATCGGCTATCTGGTCTCGATTGTCAGCGTGCTCTTCCTGGGCGCCGCCGCGTGGCCAAAGGAGAATGCGCCAGCCTGGTATTATCCGGTGCTGGTTATCGGCATGGCCGCGTCGATCGTCGGCGTGGGCTGCCGCTACGTCGCGCACCTCAGAGAGAAACGGGAAATCCGGCGGGCCAAGGCCGAAGCCGAACGCCGTTAGCGGCCGCCGTCGCCGCTGTCGCTGGTGGTCTCGGCCTCCGCCACCGGCTCGCCCGGGGTCTTGTTGTTTAGCTCGAGCCAGTCGCGGAACGGCAGATGGTAGAGCATGTCCATCACCTCGAACTCGAGGCCGCCGGGCTGCCACGTGTCGCTGTTCCATAGGGCGACCACGCCGCTTCTCCTGACCGGATCGAACAGGATCAGTGAGCGATAGCCACGGATTCCGCCGCGATGGCCGATGATGCGATGCCCGGCATAGTCGTAGCTGCGCCACCCGTAGCCATACCAGGCGGTGCCGAGCCGCTCGAGGAACTTGCGAAGCCGCCCGCGCTCGGTTGGCGTGACGACGTAGGGCGCATGAACCGTGTTGAGCACGCGCGAATCGAGCACATCGGGCATCTCGCCCATCTGTGCTTCCATCCACAGCGCCATGTCCTTGATGTTGCTGTTGATCCCGCCCGCTGCCGGCACCTTGTAGTAGGTGTCGACGATTGGAAGCGGCTTCTTGCCGGCGCTGTGCGGCTTCGCCCAGCTCTTGTTCGCTTGAAGGCCGGCGAGCGACACGCTTCCGCTGCTCATCCCGATCGGGTCGAACAAGGTGCGCTTGACCGCCTGCTCATAGGGCATGTGCGTGACGCGCGAGACCATCTCGCTCGACGCGTCGTAGGCAACGTTCTGATAGTCCCAGCAGGTGCCCGGCGCGCACACCGCGTTGAGCTGCACGAGACTTGCGCGAAGCAGGCTCGGGTCGCCGCCTTCCTCGAGCTTGTTGTCGTAGGCGTTGCGGTAGAGACCCAGCCGGTGCGAGAGCAGGTCGCCGACGGTCGCCAGGCGCTCGTTGCCGTTCGGCAGCTTGAGGTCGGGCGCATAATCCGAGACCGGGCCCTGGAGGTTGATCTGCCCCTGTTCGGCGAGCTTGGCGACCATCGTCGCGGCGACGCCCTTCGAGCATGACGCCCAGCGGAACACCGTTTCAGGAGTGACCGCGTCGCCCGAACCGGCGAGCGTCTCGCCGTACCCCTTGAGGAACGTGATCCGCCCGTTCTCGACGATGCCGACGGCGAGGCCGACCATCGCCGGCTTCGCCATCAGCTGAGTCAGCCGCTGGTCGAGCAAGCGATAATCGACGTCGCGCCGCGAGGAGGTGGACAGGGTCGCGAGCTTAAGGTGAGCGCGAGCGATCGCCGCCGAGCTGTGGCCGGTCTGCGGCCGCATCGCCAGCAACGAACCGCCGATGACCAGCGCGAGCGCACCCAGCCCTAGTTGCTGTCCTCGCGTCAAAGGCTTTCTTCTCCCCACCCGCCTCACGGTTTGGCCGCCGCCTCGTCGCCCCTCAACGGGCGTTTAACGCGGTTGCGACGGGCTGATTCAGCCGTGCGACGAACGGCTTGCTGGCCTTGCGCGCGCCGCTCGCCTAAACGGCGCCGGATGCAATTCCTCAAGACGGTGTTCTGGGTTCTGATCGCGGTGCTGGTCGCGCTGTTCGCGACCCGCAACTGGTCGGACGTCACGCTGAACCTGTGGGGCGACATCCAGGCCGACATCAAGCTGCCGGTGCTGCTGTTGCTGGTCTTCCTGATTGGGTTGCTGCCGACCTGGCTGGTAATGCGCGCGCGGCTATGGTCGCTGCGCCGGCGGCTCGAGGCGATCGAGCGTTCCCATGCTCCGGCGCCCGAACCGCCCGCCTCTGCCGACGTTCGGGAGCCCGCCTGATGAACCCCATTTTCGTCGCTCTCGACACCGCCGACGTCCACCATGCCGCGGCCCTCGCACGCAGCCTGCGCGGCCATGTCGCCGGCGTGAAGCTCGGCCTCGAATTCTTCTGCGCGAATGGCGAAGAAGGCGTTCTGCGCATCGCCGAGGGCGAGCTGCCGATCTTCCTCGACCTCAAGTTCCACGACATCCCCAACACCGTCGCTCGCGCAGTCGCCGGCATCGCCCATCTCGATCCGGCCATTCTCACGGTTCACGCCGCCGGCGGTCGCGAAATGATGGCTGCAGCCAAGGCCGCCGCCCCGCCAGGAACCAAGGTCGTCGGGGTGACCGTCCTCACCAGCCTCGACGAAGCCGATCTCGCGGCGACGGGCATTGCCGGTTCGCCGGCCGACCAGGCGAGACGTCTCGCCGACCTCGCTCGCGAGGCGGGCATCGACGGGATCGTTTGCTCGGGCGCGGAGGTCGCCGCGCTGCGCGCGAGCTGGCCCGACGGCTTCTTCGTCGTCCCCGGAGTCCGGCCCGAAGGGGCCGAAGCGGCCGACCAGAAGCGGATCGTCACTCCCGCCCAGGCAATCGAGGACGGCGCTTCGGTCCTCGTCATCGGCCGGCCGATCACGGGAGCCGCCGATCCCGTGCGGGCGATCACCGACATCGCGGCGACCCTGCCGGTGAGCGCCGCTGAAGCGGGAGTGAAAGCATGAGCTGGCTGAGCCGCGTGCGCAGCGGAATTCCTTTCCTGCCCAAGCGCCAGACGACCGAGAATCTGTGGCACAAATGCTCCAAGTGCGGGACGATGGTGTTCGTCAAGGAGTGGGAGGAGAATTACAGCGTCTGCCCGCGCTGCGACTTCCACGATCGCATCGGGCCGGCCAAGCGGTTCGAGCAATTGTTCGATGCCGCGGAATATGAGCTTCTGCCGGCCCCCGAGGTCAAGGAAGACCCGCTGCGCTTCAAGGCGCGCGAGCGCTATGCCGAAAAGCTTAAGGACG
>DATDDW010000403.1:0-3355 GCA_036523615.1 Sphingomicrobium sp. | reverse complement strand
GACCGCTCCGAAATAGAGCGCGGCATTGGCCATCATGTCGCGTACGCTCGGGCCCGCCGGCAGCACACGCTGTTCGATCCTCACGTGCGCAGTCCCATCGGCGTCGAACCCGACGATCGGGCGCACCCAGCGCCAGATGGTGCCGTTCTGTAGACGCAGGCTGCAAAAGCTGCGCACCGGATCACCAGCCTCGACCGGGAGCAGGACCGGATATTCGGTCAGATTTTCCTCGAACAGCTCGGTGATGTCCTCGCCGGCATAGCCTCTCCCCAGGGTCACGCGCGGCGGGCCGTGCGACTGCTGCAGCGACTGCTCGAAGATGGCAATGCGTGTTTCATTCCACAGCGGCTGGCCGAACAGGAAGGGCGAGTTGGCGGCGATCGCCACGAGCGGGGCGCCGAGCACGATCGAGGCATTATAGGTTGGTGAAAGGGCATCCGCCGGCACCTGCAGGTGAAGCTGGAACGACGTCGTCGCGGCCTCCAGCATCACATCCTTGAAGCAGGCACGAAAATGCGGTGCGTTGGACGAGACGCCATCGATGTCGATGTTGAGCGGCATTCCGCCCCTTTGCCGCATCGCCTCATGGTTGAGCGCCGAGTAGCGGTGCGAGGGAGTCATCGCGTCGAGCGAAAGGTCCTGCTGGCGAAGCGTCGGCAACGTGCCAATCGCAACCACCGTGTCGACATCGTCGTGGGCATTGGCCGCACAACGGCGCATCGTTTCCGACAAATGCCCGTGCATCCGCTCGAGGCCGCGACCCTCCAGCCGTTCGACGGGCGCGTTGATCTCGATATTGAACTGCGACAGCTCGGCCACGACGGAAGGGTCGGCGAGGCGCTCGAGAAAGGACTGGTTGTGCGGCGCCGGGAAGAAATTGCGGTCGATCAGCCAAACCTCGAGCTCGAGACCGATGAACGGCCCCGCAAGTGAGCATCTTCCGGCAGCGAAAGTGTCCCGCAACAGCCGGGTCTCCTGCGCGAGCCGCTTTTGAAAGCGCGCGAAATCCTCTTCGGAAAAGCCGTGACGGCGGATTTGCTCGCCCATCGTGCCGCTCTCCGCGAGGATGGCCGCTCATTAGCGCGATATCGGCAGTGGCGCACATGTCCGCCGCCGAAGCAGGCGGCGCTAGTCCAGTCCGCGCGCCTTCATTATGGTGCGCTCACCAACAGGGGGACATCACAATGAAATATGCTGTGCTGCTGATCACCTGCGTCGGCGCGCTCGCCGCGTGCAACAAGGGACCGCAGGTCAATTTGAAGAACGCCAGCGGCAACGAGGTAAGCCAGGCGGTGCGCCAGTCGGGCGTGATGACCAGCGGCCAGATGGTCGAACCGGGGCTGTGGGAATCCAAGGTGACGGTCCAGGAGATGAACATTCCTGGCCTGCCGCCCGAATATGCCGGCAAGATGAAGGAGCAGATGGCGCAGCATCAGCAGCAGTCGTCGAAGCACTGCTTGACCGAAGCCGACGTCAAGAAGCCCAAGGAGGACTTCTTCGGCCAGAACAAGTCGTGCCGCTACGAGCATTTCACCATGGGCGGCGGCAAGATCGACGTCGCCATGACCTGCCATGAGGAACAGTCGACCAACAAGATGACGATCAGCGGCAGCTACACGCCGACGACCTACACCATCGACACGTCGATGAGCGGCAGCGGCGGCCAGGAAAAGGGCATGACGATGAAGATGCACGTCGATGCGCAGCGCGTCGGCCAGTGCACCGGCAAGGACGAGGACTGACCGAAAACGGCTGCTGGCGCGTTGGCTGAGCCGATGCCGCGCGCTTCAGTCCTGCTCAACCGCGACGGCGGCACGCTCGCCGCCGACCCGACGCTTGCCGAGAAGGCCGGCGAGGCGCTCAAGGCTGCGGGGCTCGAGGTCGAAGTCGAGCTGCTGTCGGGTGGCGACTGCGCCGTGCGCAGCCGCGCGATCGCCGAGCGCGGCGACCCGCTGCTGATCGTGGGCGGCGGCGACGGGACGGTGAGCGCGGCCGCCTCGGCGCTGATCGGGACCGAGACGGCGCTCGGCATCCTGCCGCTGGGAACGCTCAACCATTTCGCCCGCGACCTCGGGCTGCCAACCGACGTCGAGGAGGCGGCGCGAGTGATCGCCCAGGGGCACGAGCGGCGCGTCGACGTCGGCGAGATGAACGAGCGCATCTTCATCAACAACAGCGCGATCGGGCTTTACCCGCTGATGGTCATCAATCGCGACCTGCAGCGGATGCGCGTCGGCCGGAGCAAATGGCTGGCGATGGTCATCGCCTCGGTACGGACGCTGTGGCGCTTCGGCCATCACCGGCTGACTCTGACCGTCAACGAGGAGCAGACCGGTCGCGTCGACACGCCGTTGCTGTTCGTCGGCAACAATGCCTATCGCACCGACCTTGCCGCCGCCGGTCAGCGCGACAGCCTCGAGCGCGGCGAGCTGTCCGTCTACGTTATGCGCAAGAAGACGCGGCGCGGGTTCATTGCCGCAAGCGTTCGCGCATTGCTCAACCGCGCCCGCCCCGACGATTTGGTGCAGATCGAGAATGTCGAGCGGCTGCGCGTGGCGAGTTACCGATCACAGATCGCGGTGTCCCTCGACGGCGAGGTGGTCCGCGCCGAGCCGCCGGTCGAGTATCGGATCCGCAAGCGCGCGCTTCGGGTGATCGCGCCTTAGGGCCCTCCCGCGGACGCGAGGGGAGGAATGCCGTTTCGCCGATGGAACCATGGGTGTGCTCTCCGGGTTCGCTGCGGCGGATAGAAATGGGGTGCGAGCGTGGCGACGGCGACTGGTGTAGCGCTTTCTGACCGGAACCGCGTGCGCGGACTGCGCGTCGCGGGAATCGCCATCATCCTGCTCAGCGCCGGAGCCGCGCTGCTCCCGGCGGGCAAGACCCTGTCGTCGGACATGGTCGGCGGGCTGCTGGTCGCCGCCGGCTTGATCGAGGCTGTCGCCGGCTCGCTACGCCGGGACGTCCGCGTCTTCGCCATGACGGCGGGCTTCGTCACCGCCTTTGCCGGCCTCCTGTTCATCCTCAACCCGACGGCGCACCTGTTCCCGTCGGTGACGCTGGTCATCGCCTGGCTGCTGGTGCGCAGCGTCATCCTCGCGCTGGCGAGCCGCCGCGCGGGCGGCTCGGTGCGGCTGTGGACGAGCCTTTCAGCCGGAATGGATTTTCTGCTCGCGCTGTTGCTCATCGCCGGGCTATCGATCGCGACAATCGTGATCAGCATTTTCGGGCCGACGCCGCCGCTGATCGCCAGCTTCGCATGGGTGCTGGCGGCAAGCTTCGTGGTCACCGGCTCGCTGTTGCTGGAAGTTGCCAGCTGCGAGCGCGAGACCCTGAGTCAATGAGAGCAATATTG
>DATDDW010000402.1:0-3971 GCA_036523615.1 Sphingomicrobium sp. | reverse complement strand
GGCCGAGACCAGCCGCGGAAAGGCGGTCACTCCGCCTGTCTTGATGACCATATCGTGATAGCCGCCGCGGAAGCTCTGGCCGCGATATTTAATGACCCGCAGGCGGCGCCGCTCGGCGCCATAGTCGGGCGCCAGCTCGTCGAGGCGGATGACGCCATGAGCGACGCTGTGCACGGTCTTGTCGTGGGTGTCGCTGGTGAGGTCGTCGAGCATCACGACCGTCGCGCCGTTGCGCGCGAAATAATGTTTGAGCGCCAGCACCTGTCGCCGGTAGCGAAGCGAGCTTTGCGCGAGCAGCCGGATTTCCGACAGACTGTCGACCACGATCCGCCGCGGCTGCGCCTTTTCGATCGCCTCGAAAATTCGCTTGGTCGTCTCGCCGAGCTCGAGGTCGGACGAATAGAGCAGGCTCTGCTGCTGGTTCTCGTCGAGCAGGCTTTCGGGCGGGACCAGCTCATAAACGGCGATGGGGTCCTCGATCTTCCATCCGTGCGAGGCCGCGCTCTGGCGCAGCTCCTCCTCGGTCTCCGACAAGGTGATGTAAAGCCCGCGCTCTCCCGCCGCGGCTCCGGCAAGCAGGAATTGCGTCGCGATCGTCGTCTTGCCCGTGCCCGGGCTGCCCTCGATCAGATAAACGCGGCCGCGCTGCAGGCCGCCGGCAAGAATGTCATCCAGGCCTTCCACGCCGGTCGAGGCCTTCGCTTCCGTTTCGCTCATCTATGCCCGTCCGTATGGCGCGCGCGCGCGGGCGCACAGCTGTTGTTTTGGAGGGGCCAACGTTGAGCGGCTGAAACGGTTGCAGCCGCTGCTCCGGCGAACGGCGCCGCCGACGAGAAAAAGGCCCTGCGATCGCTCGCGGGGCCTTCTCTCGCTCGCGCGCCTGGCCGGCGACCGTCAGGTCACCAGGGCCAGCCGTACGAGTAGCTCGGGTACGAATAGCTCGGATAGGAATAGCCGTAGCTGTACAGGTTATAGCTGTAGCCGTAGCTCGGGTAGCTGTAGGTCCGGTAGCTGTAGCTCGGATAGCTATAGCGATAGCTGTAGCTCGGGTAGCTGTAACCGTAGTTGCTGTAGCCGTAGCTGTACGGCGAATAGCTATAGCGCGAGTGGCGCGAATAGCCGTCGCACCAATGGTAGCCGTGGCGGTGGTGGCACCGCGCCTCGGCTGGCGTCGCGATCAGCGCCGTCCCGGCGACGGCGGCGGTGAGCAGCAATGCTTTGTACATGGTCGTGCCTCTGTTTCTACAGGCGGGCGGAACGCCCGCACGGGGATGTGACGATGTAACGAAGGAGCAGCAGCCCACGTTGCCGCCCTCGCGCCGGGCTGTGGTTGCGCGGAGATGAGGCGCCGTGCGCCTACTCGGCGGCTACCGCCGCTCTCGTCGCTTCGACGCTTGTCAAACGAAGGGCGACGCCCGCGTTCGCTGCCGTCACTCCCAACATTCGCGAACATTCGCGGCAACAAACGGCCTTTCCGCGCTTTGTGGCTGCGCTGGTCACCATAGAGGAGGAAAGCCATGAAGCTCTTCACCGCATCGATCGTCGCGCTCGCCGTCCTTGCTTCACCGGTGTTCGCGCAGGACACTAACAATACGGCGCCGACGACCACCAGCGTCTCGACAAAGACCACGACCAAGCACGTCCACGCGACCAATGTGCCGGTGCGGCACCATGCGACCAAGCGGCATCACCATGCGATGCGCTGCGGCTGCCCGACGATCCACCACGCGAAGACGCATCACGTTATCAAGAAGACGACCACGACCCCGGGCTGAGCTGATTGAAAGCGCCCGCCTGGGCCGGGCGACTGGGGCAGCGCCTTTTGCTCCGCGCTCATCGAAGTTATGCTGCCCGCGTCACAGTTCGACAGGGGGGCGTTCGATGAGGCTTCTATCGTGGACGCTTGGGGCTGCGTTGTTGCTGCTCGTTGCGCCGGGGCCGGCGCTTACTCAGGGCGCGCCCAAGTCGGCGCAGCTGCAGCTCGCCAAGCAGGCGGAGAAATTGAAGCCGGGCCAGTGGGTCTGGGCGCCGCAGATCGCGCCCAAGGGGCCGATCCTCGTCTATGTCGATCTGGGGCGGCAGCTGGCGACGGTCTACCGCAACGGCATCCGCATCGGCGTTTCGACCATCTCCTCGGGACGCGAAGGCTATGACACGCCGACCGGCGTCTTCACCATCCTCGAGAAGAACAAGGAGCATATCAGCCACAAGTATAACGACGCGCCAATGCCCTTTCAGCAGCGGCTGACCTGGGGCGGAGTTGCCCTCCACGCCGGGGGGCTGCCCGGCTATCCCGAAAGCCACGGCTGCGTTCACCTGCCGCTCCAGTTCGCCAAGAAATTGTTCGACGCGACCCCGATGGGCGGGACGGTGATCATCGCCGGCGGCCACGAGGACCCGGTGAAGCGCCCGCCGGCCGGCGTGCTTGCCCCGGTCGTGGCCGGAGCCCCCGTCGCCGCTGCGCCGCCGCTCGGCATCGCCCCGGAGCAGCCGTTCAGCTGGGACCCGGCGCGCTCGCCGTCGGGACCGGTGTCGATCATCATCTCGACCGGCGACCAGCAGATCGTCGTGCTGCGCAACGGGGTTGAGATCGGCCGGGCCAAAGCCGTGGTCGCGCAGCAGACCGACCAGACGCAGGTGATGACACTCGCCGGCGGCAGGAACCCGCAGTGGATCCAGGTCGGCGTCGCCAACCTCACCGGCGCTCCGGCCGAGATCATCTCGACCGAGCGGGTCGAGCAGATGCACCTGCCGGCGGCTTTCGTCGCCGACATGCGCTCGGTGATGACGCAGGGGACGACCGTGCTGGTCACCCAGGCAAGCGTCGATGCCAAGTCGACCGGGCGGCAGACGACGGTGATGGACGCCGACGACGCGCGGAAGTGACGTCGCGGCGGACCCTACTTGCC
Source organism: Sphingomicrobium sp. (assembly GCA_036523615.1). GTDB lineage: Bacteria > Pseudomonadota > Alphaproteobacteria > Sphingomonadales > Sphingomonadaceae > Sphingomicrobium. The sequence goes on along the minus strand of DATDDW010000402.1, from coordinate 1,062 downwards.
GCGCTTGCGGCGTTCGCCATCGCCTCCTGCTCGCACAAGTCGCCGCCGTCGAACGACACCGTCTTCGTCTCGAACGAGGAGCTGAACCAGGTCACGCTGGTCGATGGCGCGACCGGCAAGATCGAAGGCGCGCTGGCGACTGGCCCGCGGCCGCGCGGCATGGCACTCTCGCCCGACCGCAAGACCTTCTACGTCGCGGCGAGCAACGCCAACCGGATCGAAGCCTGGGATGTGACTTCGCGCCGCCGCGTCGCGACCTACGACAGCGGCACCGACCCTGAGCGCTTCGCCGTCAGCCCCGACGGTTCGACCCTTTACATCGCCAACGAGGACCATAGCGCCGTCTCCTTCCTCGACCTGAAGAGCGGCAAGATCGTCCGCGAGGTGAAGGTCGGGCCCGAGCCCGAGGGCGTCGGTGTCAGCCCCGACGGCAAGCTCGTCGTCGCGACGTCAGAGACAGCCAACCTCGCCCACTTCATCGATGCGGCGAGCGGCAAGCTGCTCGACAGCGTGCCGGTCGGAAGCCGCCCGCGCTTCGTCCTGTTTCTGCGCGGCGGACGGATCGTTTGGGTGTCGTCCGAGCAGCGCGGCACCATCTCGGTGTTCAACGCCGCGACGCACCGCATCGTCCATGTGATCGACCTCACCCAAAGCTTCGACATTGCCGAGCCGGTGCAGGCGATCGAAATGCGAACGACGCGGGACGAACGCCGGGTGTTCGTGGCGATGGGCCGCTCGAACCGTGTCGCCGAGCTCGACCCGTCAACCGGCAATGTGTTGCGCTCCTTCCCCACCGGCGAGCGCACCTGGGGCATCGGGCTGTCACCCGACGAGACGCGGCTCTACGCCGCGAGCGGCCTCTCGGGCACGCTCACCATCATCGATCTTGTGCGCAACACGGTCGACCGGACAGTGAGGCTCGGCGGCAAGCCGTGGGGCGCGATCGCGGCGCCGAAGTGAGGAGCACTCGTGCATTGACGCTGCTGATCGCGGCGCTGCTGCTCGGCTCGTGCGACCTCATGCAGCCGCGAACGCTCACCGCCTGCGCCGAGCCGAACAACC
>DATDDW010000401.1:0-2400 GCA_036523615.1 Sphingomicrobium sp. | reverse complement strand
ATGGCGCGCCCGAAAGGATTCGAACCTCTGACCCCCAGATTCGTAGTCTGGTGCTCTATCCAGCTGAGCTACGGGCGCGCGGAATGCCGGGAAACGGCAGGCGCGCGACATAGGGTGATGGGCGGATGCGCGCAACCCTCGGGGGAGCGCGGGATTCCGTGATCAGGCGCTGAGTGCGCTGGGTGTAGAAGCTGTCGCAGTGCAGGCGCTGGCGCGTTCGGCAAAATCTTCAGCGAGTTTTGCGTGCCACGCTTTGGCTTGTTCGGTGACTGCGCGTCGAGCGGCCATCCGCTCCTCGACGGCCCGTCTGCGATAATAACGCTCGTTCGACTCCACGGGGTCCCCCTCCGCACGCGAGAACGGGAACCACCATCGCCGCCAATGGCTAAGAGATGGTTAATATCCACAGCGTCGCTCACAAAGTTTTTCCCCCACGTGATTTGGCAGCCTTTTTGTCCCGCGCTGGAACAGTTCGTGCTCCGCGCGTGGACAACTCGCCAGCCCTGTCGGAACATCCTTGAAACCTAACGACTCGACGCTCGTTGGAACGGGCAAATGGTTTCGAAGGAAAGCACCATGCTGAGTTCGATCGACTCCCGCCGCACCGCCTTCAATCCCACGGCGCGCGGCTATCACGCGGTCTATCACGATGGCGAGATCAACCATTGCCCCGGCTGCGGCCGTACGCACTGGCTGATCGGCCGAGTGTCGGCCGAGTGCGCCTTCTGCTCGACGGCGCTGCCGCTGAAGGAAGCGAGCAACCGCGGGCCGGCCGCCGCGCCGGTCTTCTGGAGCGGGCAGCGGCCAAGCTACGCCGAGCTCAACGCCGCTTAAACGCTCGACAATTTTCGTTTCGCGATGGCCGCTGCGGGTCTATGATCCCGCGCATGAAGAAGCTCGCCTGCGCAGCCCTGCTGCTCTCCGTCGCCTCGCCGGCGCTCGCCGGCGCGGCGAATTTCACGCTGGTCAACGGGACCGGCGTTGCCTTGGCCGACGTTTCGATCCGCCGCGCTGACACCAAGGAGTGGAAGCCGCTCCCGGCAGCGGCCGCGCCCGGCGCGCGCACTTCGGTGAACTTCACCGATCCCGATTGCGCGTTCGACATTCGCGCCAATGTTGCAGGGGTTGGCCCGGTGACCTGGGCCGACGTCAATCTGTGCGACGTGAAAGCCGTGACTCTGAACCGCGACGGGTCGGCAGGCGCCTGGGTCGATTACGACCACTAAGTGAGCGGCGCATCGCCCGCGCACGATAAGGTCCCGCCGCAAGCGCCGGCTCCGGCTGCTTCACCGAGTCGAGCAGCTTGCCCCCGGCCAGGAACACGACGCCGGTGCAGGCCAGAGCGAGCATCCAGCCGCCCCATCCCGGATAAGTCTCGAGGTAAATCCGTCCGCGCTCGACCGCTCCCAAAGCGATCGCATAAATGACAAGCCACGCCTCCAGGCGCGTCTTGATCGTGAACAACCGGCCGATCTTACGCATCATAACCATTGTTAACGCCCGAACGAATCAATGGCTGTTTTGAGCCGTTCAAACCCTAAAGGACAGGGTTAAAACCGCGGAAATCTTTGGCGGAAGCGTCCCGTTGCGGGACTCGGGCCAATTCAGGTCAGCTGGGCGAGGTCGAGCGCGTCGAGGAGCGCGGCGCGCGCCCGCTCGATGTCGGCGATCAGCGTCGCCTGCTGCAGGTCGCGGTGGTGGATCTGCTCGGGCCAATGGCGCTGGACCACGTCGGCGATCCTGTCGAGCTTGGCCACGTCGACCATGAAGCGCGGATCGACAGTCGCCGGGTCGGCGACGACGCGCAGCCGCAGGCACGCCGGCCCGCCGCCGTTGGCCATCGACTGGCGCACATCGACCAGCTCGACGCGCCGGATCGGTCCGTTGCCGGCGAGGTGCCGCTCGAGCCAGCTCCACACCGATGGCGTTTCCCGCGCTTCCATCGGCACGACCAGGGTTGGCTGTCCGTCGGGCGGGGTCACCAGCTGGGCATTGAACAAATAGGAGCGGACCGCGTCCTCCAAAGGCACGTCGGCGGCGGCGACCTCGACATATTCGAAGCCCGGAACCAGCCGCTCGCACTGGTCGAGCAGCGCTTGCTTGTCGGCGAACGCCTGCTCGTGCGCGAACAGCACCCGCTCGTTGGCCACGGCGACGACGTCATTGTGAAACGCGCCCGCGGCGATCGCCTCGCTCGACTGCTCGACGAAGATCGTCCGCTCGGGGTCGAGCCGGTGCAGGCGGGCAATCGCTTTCGACGCCTCGAGGTGCTGGCGCGCGGGGAAGGCGCCGCCGGAGACCCCATAAACGAAGATCTCGACGCCGGGCCGGTCGTGCGCCTCGCCCAGCCGCATATGGTTGGCCGCGCCCTCGTCGCCGAACGCGGGCGGCACCGGGTCA
>DATDDW010000400.1:0-3393 GCA_036523615.1 Sphingomicrobium sp. | reverse complement strand
GTAATTCTTGAGCTTGTAATATGTGAGGCCGTCGGTGGGGACGATCTCGAGATCGGCGAGCTCGCGGATGCGAGGCGCGGTTGTGGCCAGGGTCTGCTCTATCACCGCCGGGTCGACCACCTTCTTGTCGTAGAGGTACATGACGCGCGGCTTGGCGGCCATGCGCGGCCGCACCGAAGCGAGCTCGCGCTCGAAAGCCGCCATGGCCGCCCGGGTCCACTTGTCTTCGACATCGATCGCGTTTTCCCACTCGACCACGATGGTCACTGGAGGAAGCTCGGGCGCAGCTTTCCGGGTGGTTTCCGCCTTAGCGGATCGCGCTTTGGTTGATGTTTTAGCCATGGGTCGGCGGAATATAGGTACAGCAGGGCGTCAGGCCACCCCCGTAATGTACCCTTACGGGTGCGTTGACCGCTTTCGCTTGAAGTGAATGAGCGCATCCACGATATATTGGGCATGCGATACGGGGCCATTTGCCCCTCGCGAAGGAGAAGAAATGGCTGAATGGAATGACCCGCGCACGACTGGCGTGAACACGGCCGCCACGGTCGGTGTCCCGCGCGCCGCCCGCGATGCGGGCCTTCGGTCGTACATGCTCTCGGTTTACAACTACATGGCTTCGGGCGTGCTTCTGACCGGCATCATCGCGCTGCTGTTCGCGCCTTACGCCGGAACCGTGCTGATCTCGGCGAGCGGCCGGGGCATGACCCCGCTGGGCTGGCTGATCACCTTGTCGCCACTGGCGATCGTGTTCGCGATGAGCTTCGGCATGTCACGGATGCGCACCGGGACTTTGCAGCTGCTGTTCTGGGCATTCGCGGCGCTGATGGGCCTGTCGATGTCGACTCTGTTCCTGGCGTACACTGGAGTGTCGATCGCGCAGACCTTCTTTGCCACTGCGGCGGCTTACGGCGGCCTCAGCCTGTGGGGCTACACGACCAAGCGCGACCTCAGCGGGTTCGGCACGTTCCTCATCATGGGCGTGGTCGGAATCCTTGTGGCCATGCTGGTCAACCTGTTCCTCCAGTCGAGCGCGATGGCTTTGGCAATCAGCGCCATCGGAGTGTTGCTCTTCGCGGGGCTCACCGCTTACGACACGCAGCGGATCAAGAGCCTCTATTTCTATGTGCAGGGCACCGAGATGGCCGGCAAGACGGTGATCATGGGCGCGCTGCAGCTCTACCTGGACTTCATCAACATGTTCCAGTTCCTGCTGACGTTCATGGGCGACCGTCGCTAGTCGTCGGCGCTTGAAAGAGAAATTGGGCCGGGAGAGCGATCTCTCGGCCCTTTTTCTTGGCCCCGATGCTGATATCCAAAGACGATGATCCCGCATCTCATCGTCATGGACGACTTCCTGCCCAACGCGGAGGAGCTGCGCGAGCGCGCACTGAAGCTCAACTATGCGGTCGAGGGCCGATTTCCGGGGCTCAACTCGGTCGAAAAGATCAGCATCCCCGGGCTCGACGGACTCATTTCCCAGCTCGTCTACGAGCCCGTGCGGGCGCCGTGGACCAAGGACTTCTCGCACGGGAGCTGCCGCGTTGCGCTGGCGAAGGACGACAAGCCGGGGAGGATTCACATCGACCAGAGCCACTGGTCGGGGATTTTGTACCTGAGCCGGCCGGAGGACTGCCAAGGCGGGACCGAATTCTTTCGCCATCTGCCGACCGGGACCGATCACGTGCCGCTGACGCCCGAGGCGCTAAGCGCAGCCGGCTTCTCCTCCTACGACGAGCTCAAGCGCGAAATCCTCGAGAAGGATGCGCTCGACCGCTCGAAGTGGGAGCTGACGATGACCGTGCCGATGCGCTTCAATCGCCTCGTGCTGCTGCAGCCGCAATATTGGCACACGTCGGGACCCAGCTTCGGCGATTCAATCGAAAACGGCCGCTTGGTCTATTTGATGTTCTTCCTTCGCGGGCCAGGGCCGACAGCCCCGCCGAGGCTTGACCGTTAAGCCGGCTGCGGCTGCGCCGGCTGCGGCGGCCGCAATCCCATTTCCTCGATAAGCTTCTCGTCGATTTCGGTCGCGCGCTTGTAGCCGTCCCGCGCCTGCAGACGGTCGCGATACCGAACGAAGCTATCGCGCTCGGCAAGCATTCCGAACTGCATGGGGAACATGACCTGCGAGCCGACATAGACGTCGGCGGCGGTGAAGCGGTCGCCGCAGACATAGTCGCGCAGGCTGAGCAGCTCGTCGACCGCCGCGATCGCGCGCTCGTAGCTGCCGTAGCCAAACATCCGCTGCTTATCCTCGGGCGGATCCCAACCCATCATGTGGTTGGTTCCCGCCTGCTCCCAAGGCCCGGCGGCATAAAAGAACCAGCGATAGTAATCGGCCTTTTCGTCCTCGCGCGGGCCGAGCCCCGCCTGGGGAAAGACATCGGCGAGATAGGCGCAGATTGCCGCGCATTCAGTGACCACATGCCCGCGGTGCTTGATCGCTGGCACTTTGCCGAGCGGGTGAACCGCGAGGTAGCGCTCGCTCTTCATGTCCTCGTAGCGGACGATCTCCGTCTCGTATGGCTCGCCGATCTCTTCGAGCATCCAGCGGACGATCCGGCCCCGCGACTGCGGGTTGGTGTAGAAGATCAGGTCGGCCATCTCACGTCTCCACTCATCGAACAGCAGGCGCGACCGCTTACGCTTGTTCGAGCGCCTGCTCCAGCATTTGGAGCATCGTCTTAAGGCTGTTCACCCGCACGCGGCCTCGGCCAATCGCGCCGAAATGCTCGACGCGGTGGACGGTCGATCCGCCGCGGCGGGCGAGTGCGAAATGGACCAAACCCTCCTCGTGATCCGGCCCCGCCGGGCCGGCAAAACCGGTCACGGCGATGGCGAGATCCGCTTGCGAGCGCCCGAGCGCGCCCTCGGCCATCGCGCGAGCGACGACTTCGGAGACCGCCTCGTTGCGCTCGAGCAGCTGCGGATCGAGTCCGAGGAGCTCGGTCTTCGCCTCCTTCGAGTAAGTCACGAAGCCGCGGTCGAACCCGTGGCCGGCGCCCTCGATGTCGGTCAGTAGCGCGGCGAGCATGCCGCCGGTGCAGCTCTCGGCAGTCGCGACGCTGAGCTTGCGCTGGCACACGGCGTGCATCAGCCGCTCCGCCTGCTCGTCCAGATGATCGGGAAGCGCAGGCTCGAGCGTTTGGCTCAACCGCGCTCTCCCTTGGGCGGTTTCGGCGCGGGAGTGGGCGCGGGCGCCGGAGCGCCGGCCCGTGCGGGGGCCGACTGATCGCGCGCGGCGCGGAATTCGCTGTCCGCGCTCCAATTGGGCCATTCACGCGAATTGGCGAGGTGAAGGCCAAGGCGGTGCAGCAGTTCAGCGTTCTGAGCGACTCCGCTCCAGTCCCAGTCCGCGTGCCATTCGTCGCTGGGCTGGTGATAATGGTG
>DATDDW010000399.1:0-4527 GCA_036523615.1 Sphingomicrobium sp. | reverse complement strand
ACCCACGCGCGCTGCCCCTGCTTGAGGATGCCTTCTTCGCTGCGCTGATCGCTGGCCGTGCGACCGCAATCGGGCGACTTGTCGCACTTGCGCGCGTCGGCGATGAGTTTGGTCCACAGGCGGTTAAGCTCGGCGTCGGCCTTTTCGAAGTCCTGCCGCGCGCACATCGTCATTTCGTTCTGAGCCTGCGCATTCTTGCACTCCTTCGCGGTCAGCGGCGCCACAGCACCAGCGAGAAAGAGAAGCGCGATCACTCCGCAGCCTCGTCGAGCGGCGGGCGGTTGTGGCCGAGCAGGCGCAGGACTTCGTCGGCGGCGTCGGCGAGGTTGGTGCCGGGGCCGAAGATCGCCTGCACGCCCGCGGCGCGCAGCAGCGCATAATCCTGCGGCGGGATGACGCCGCCAGCGATCACCTTGATGTCGGCGCGGCCCATCTCCTTGAGCGCCTCGATCATCTCCGGGATGAGCGTCCGGTGCCCGGCGGCGAGCGAGCTTGCGCCGACCACGTCGACGTCGTGCTCGATCGCCATTTGCGCGGTCTCGCGCGGCGTCTGGAACAGGGGCCCGGGGATCACCTCGAAGCCGAGATCGGTGAAGGCGGAAGAGACGAGGTTGGCGCCGCGGTCGTGGCCGTCCTGGCCCATCTTGGCGACCATGATCCGGGGCTTGCGGCCGAGCCGCTCAGCGACCGATTGCACGCCCTCTTCCGCGGCTTGCCAGCGCGGATCGCGGCGGGCCTTGCCGTAGATCCCGCGCACCGGCTCGGGCGTAGTGCCGTAGCGCCCGAACGCGCGCTCGAGCGCATCGGAAATCTCGCCTAGCGTGGCCCGCGCCCGAGCTGCCTCGACGCTGAGGGCAAGCAGATTCGCGTCACCGCGCGCGCCCGCCTCAAGCGCCTCCAGTGCTGCGCGCGCCTTCGCTTCGTCGCGACCCGCGCGCACCTGCTCAATCCGCGCGATCTGCGCCGCGCGCACCTTGGCATTGTCGACCTCGAGGATGTCGTGCTCTTCCTCCTCGGCCGGGCGGTAGCGGTTGACCCCGACGATCACCGTCTCGCCGGTGTCGACCTTCGCCGCGCGCGCCGCGGCGGCTTCCTCGATGCGGTGCTTAGGCAGGCCTTCGGCGACCGCCTTGGTCATCCCGCCATGCGCCTCGACCTCCTCGATCAGCGCCCAGGCTTTCTCCTCGAGCTCGCGCGTCAGTTTCTCGACGTACCAGCTGCCGCCCAGCGGATCGGCGACCGCGGTCACGCCGCTTTCCTCGGCGAGGATCAGCTGCGTGTTGCGGGCGATGCGGGCCGAGAAATCGGTCGGCAGCGCGATCGCTTCGTCGAAGCTGTTGGTGTGCAGCGACTGGGTGCCGCCGAGCACCGCGGCGAGCGCCTCGATCGTGGTGCGGACGATGTTGTTGTACGCGTCCTGCTCGGTGAGGCTAACCCCCGAGGTCTGGCAGTGCGTGCGCAGCATCTTCGAGCGGTCATTCTTCGCCCCCAGATCGGTCATGATCCGGTGCCACAGGGTGCGCGCGGCGCGCAGCTTAGCGACCTCCATGAACAGGTTCATGCCAATGCCGAAGAAGAAGCTCAGGCGCGGCGCGAAATCGTCGATGTCCAGTCCGTCGCGCATCGCTACGCGCACATATTCCATGCCGTCGGCGAGCGTGTACGCGAGCTCCTGAACCGCGGTCGCTCCGGCCTCGTGCATGTGATAGCCGCTGATCGAGATCGAATTGAACTTGGGCATCTCGCGCGCGCAATATTCGATCACGTCGGAGACGATCCGCATGCTCGGCTCGGGCGGGTAGATGTAGGTGTTGCGGACCGCGAACTCTTTCAGAATGTCGTTCTGGATCGTGCCGGTGAGCTTGTCGTGGGGCACGCCCTGCTCTTCGCCGGCGACGATGAAGAAGGCCATGACCGGAAGCACCGCGCCGTTCATCGTCATGCTGACCGACATCTCACCCAAGGGGATGCCGTCGAACAGCAGCTTCATGTCCTCGACCGTGTCGATCGCGACGCCGGCCATGCCGACGTCGCCGGCGACGCGCGGATTGTCGCTGTCGTAGCCGCGGTGGGTGGCGAGGTCGAACGCTACACTGAGGCCCTTTTGCCCCGCGGCAAGGTTGCGGCGGTAGAAGGCGTTGGATTCTTCCGCCGTCGAGAATCCCGCATATTGGCGGATCGTCCAGGGGCGACCCGCGTACATCGTCGCGTACGGCCCGCGGGTGAAGGGCGGCAAGCCGGGCCAGCCGCTGTCGATGCCGGCCGCATCGTCGCGGCCGTAGACGGTGTTCAGCCGAATGCCCTCGAAGGTGTCGCGCGCGAGGTCGCGTCCCCGCGACTCCTTGTCGGCGAGTTTCTGCCAGTCCGCTTTACCGGGCTTGTCGGCCATAGGCGGTCACTAGCGCCAGCCGCCGCCGCGGCAAAGCCGCTTGGACAGCGTCAGCTGACGGTGTGGCCCGCCGGAACCGGTTGGACTCCCATCACGCCGGTGACGAGCGCATGCCACGGCGGGCTCATCCCGATCGGTACCGAGAGCAGGAGCGCGGCGGCGACGACGAGGCCGCCCTTGATCGTGGTGCGGTGGACGCGGTGCAGCGTGGCCAGATCCCACAGCACGAGCGGGATCAGCATGAACACCGTCACGTCGAACCACGGCGGCAGGATGCCCTGGAACATCGTGATCCGGGCAATCCCCGCGTCGGCTAGGGCAATGGCCGAAAGCAGCATCAGGCGCTTGTGCCGCTGCGGATCGCGGCGTTCCTCCAGGCCGGACCAGGCGAGTGCGCCGAACGCAAGGATGACCAGCCACGGCAGGGCCGAAAAGGTGACGCTGTCGAACGGCACGTCGTGGAAACCGTAGCGCGCGCCGAACCAGCCGACGAACAGCCCGTAACCTACGATGCCATAGAGGAGGGGGTAGCTCGTCCGCCCCACCTGCTTGTGCAGCGGGAGCCTCTTCGAGCCGATCAGCACCGTCTGCGTGGCGAACAGCGCGAGCCAGCAAGTGAACAAGGTGCCGTGGACCATGAAGGCCCAGCGCATCCAGTCCGGCCGATCTAGGTAGGTTCCGGGCGGCGTCAGCACGCTGCGCAGGAAGAAGCTGCGCGCGAAACCCCAGGCGACGAGCACGAGAAGCGCCGCCATCATCGACAGGTAGAAGATGCGCTCGGCCTTGAGCGATGTGCGTGTCTTGCGAGCGGCGATCGTCGCCATGGCTGCCCCCTTCTGCCCGTTCAAACCATAACCGCGATTGCGCGCGGCGAACAGCCGTTCAGTGGGCCGGTTTCGGGCTCTCCATGATCTCGGTCAGCACGCCGCCCATGTCCTTGGGGTGGACGAAGAAGACGAGCGTACCGTGAGCGCCGATGCGCGGCTCGCCGAGCACGCGCGCGCCCTTGGCTTCGAACTCTTGCTTCGCGGCGTGGATGTCGGGGACTTCGAAGCAGACGTGGTGCTGGCCGCCGAGCGGGTTCTTCTCGAGGAACTTCACGATCGGCGAGCTTTCGCCGAGCGGTTCGATCAGCTCGATCTGCGCATTGGGCGCGTCGACGAAGCAGACGCGCACGCCCTGCGCCGGAAGGTCGAAGGGGTCGCCGTGCGGCTCGGCGCCGAACATATTGCGATAAAGGTCGAGGCTCTGCTCGATCGACGGCGTCGCCACGCCGACGTGGTTCAATCTGCCAAGCTGCATTCCACTCTCCGTCACCCCGCCGCTCCTGAACAAGCTAAGAAAGGAAGCGGGACCCCGGATCAAGTCCGCGGTGACGGTGTGCTCAGCAGGTCTGCATCCGGCTGCGGCCCGAGGCGAGCACGTAAGCATCGCCGCGGCGCACGTAGCGATCGGTGAAACTCTTGGTGCCGAAATAGACAACGTCGAACGACTTGCCCGGCGAGATATTGTCGATGCGCCCATTGATCTGCACGAGCTTTTTGGTCGCGCCGACCGCGCCGCCATTGTCGTAGGTCATCGGCACCGTGACCAGCGGCTTGGGGCCATCGGGAGCGAGCTCGACCAGCGTCGCCGTGCTGCACGCATAGCCCTGCCAGTTGCCGGCGCCGTTGACGGTCACGACCGGCAGGCTGCCGAAGCTCGAGTTGACGCTCCAGTCGACGATCTTGCCGAACGAGCCGGTCTCGGTGGCGGGGACGAAGCGGCCGCTTACGTCGTAACCTTTGGCCTTGGGCCGCAAATAGACGATCGCGAGCTTGCCCGAATTGACGTGCGAGGCGTCGACCACCTCACCGGGCGCGAGCAGCACCGGCCCGAACGGCGCGTTGACCAGCTCACCCGGCGTGTATTTCACATTCTCCTGGAGCGGGCCCTGCTTCTTGAGCAGCACGGCGTCGCCTTTGCCGAAAGCGGCACGGAATGCGCTCGCGAGCTGCTTGTCGGGTGCGGCGAACGCGACGGTTGAGACGAACAACAGGGCAACGACGACACGGTACATTGCGGCCTCCCCAGCTGGCCGGCATGAGTCGCTAGCGCGCGACCGTTACATCCGTCGTCACGCTATTGGCAATGAAGCA
>DATDDW010000398.1:0-1890 GCA_036523615.1 Sphingomicrobium sp. | reverse complement strand
GTGAAGGCGGGTGTCGCCGTCGGCGTCGGCTCGGCCGCGATCGTCGCAGCCCTGCTCTACGCGTCCAAGATCAAGAAGAAGCCGCACCGATAGGCTCATTTGCGGCCGTACCATTCTTCGAGCCGCATCAGCTGGTCGTAGTCCCCATAGGGCGCGTAAGCTGGGTTGAGCTTAGCGGTGAATGGCTTCGTCCCGGTCAGATAATCCGCGGCAACAGCCGTGAAGACGCGACCCGCCTTATCCAGGAACTCGCCCCGCTGCATGTCCTTGTCGGGACACATCAGCCGGCCGAATTTGCCTCGATACCGCGCGAGCGACCAATATTCGAAGGCTTCAGGCTCGCCGGAGACGCCTTCGAACCCACCGGCGCGGCCGATCAGCCCAAGCAATCCAAGCTGCAGCGCAAAGCCCTCGCTCACCGCTTTCTGCGACGGCGGCTGACCGGTTTTGTAATCGACGATGGCGAGCGCCCCGTCGGGCAGCCGATCGATGCGGTCGGCGCGTCCGTACACGGTCACGCCGGCCACCGCCGCCTCACCGTCCGCTTCTGCCACTACCGGTCGCCGGCCCTCGGCCTGGTTGATGCGCTCGCGCTCGGCGATCCAATCGATGGCCTCGAGCAACCGCGGCGCCCACAGCGCGCGGAGCATCGGATGGATCGCTTCGTCCTCGAGCAGCCGCTCGGCCCGCGGGCGAAGCTTTTCCGGGTCACATTCGTCGTTTTCGAGCCAATCCTGGAGCACCTGATGTACGGCCTCGCCCTTCCATCGCGCCGTGTGGTCGGCATCTACCGGGTCCTCGGCGCGGAGCTTCAGAATCTGCTGCGCGTAATAAGCAAAGGGGTCCGCCTTCAGCCGGTCGACCGCCGTCACCGAAATCCTTTCGGGCCTTTGCTCAGGCGGCGGAGCGGGCGCCGGACGATCAACGGGCTGCGCGGGACCCGGATAGTCGAGCTCGCGGGTGAGCCGCTCGAGCTGCGTGTGCCGCGGCAAACCGCCACTGATCGCATCGAGGCGAAGCAGGAAGCGCGAGGCGACGGTCGGCGACCGGCCATCGCGCCGCGCCCGGGTGATCAGCACTTCGCGCGCTCCGAGCGCGCTGGCGAAATCGTGCGCGGCAAGGCCGATGCGCGATTCGAGAGTCGGCATGGCAAGGTTCGCCCGCACCTTGGGCGGCAACCACGGATCGGGCGCGGGCAGCGCCGGCCACACGCCTTCGTTGAGGCCGCCGAGGATGACCAGATCGGTGCGCTGCAAGCGCGCCTCGAGCAGGCCCCAGATGAAGATCCGCGGGTGACCGCCGTACGGGGGCCGGACTCGCCGCTCGTCGAGCAGCTGCCGGAGCAAGGGCACGGCATCGTCGCTGCCGACCATGAGTTCCGCCGCGGCGCGTGATATTTGCAGCTCGCCGAGCAATTCGGCGGCCATCCGGCCTGCCGGTCCCCGCCACACGCGATCGCCCGCGAGCGCCTGTGCGGCGGCTGCAAGGCCCTCAGCGAAACGACTAAGCGACAGCGGCTCCCTGAGAAGCGCATCCACTCCCGCGAGGCGTCCGCGCACGAGGCGCCACGCACGGGCGCCCTTCTCGGCGAACTGGACCTCGAGCCCCGCGAGACCTGCTGCGGGCCGCGGCCCGCGCAGGGCGAGATCGAGGTCGCGCACTCCGTCGAGCCAGGCAAGCCGCTCCTTACCCTCTCCGCCGACGAGAGGATGCTTGAGCAGCGCCAGCAGCGCGACAGGCGCAAGCTCTTCCGCGGCGGCGCTGGCGATCGCCAGGAGAGCGGTTCCGGCGGCGGTCTGCGACAGCGGCTGTCCGGCGCTGTCGTCGGCTTCGATGCCCCACCGCTCGAGCAAGGCCGAGACCCGGCCGGCGAGCTGCCGGTCGGGGGTG
>DATDDW010000397.1:0-4584 GCA_036523615.1 Sphingomicrobium sp. | reverse complement strand
CGGCGATCCGCTGACTCTCAACCGGCTTTACGGCCGCTCGAGCGGGCACAAGTTGCGCAAGTCGCAGCAGGAGCTGGTCGACACGCTGCTGCCGCAGATCGAGGTGCCGGCCGAGGGTGAGATCACGTCGCGGCGGCTATTCGGGGACGAGCGTCCGCTGCACCTCGAGATCGGTTTCGGCTCGGGCGAGCATCTCGCGTCTCGGGCCGAGATGCTGCCCGACCACGGTTTTGTCGGCGCCGAGCCGTTTTTGAACGGAGTCGCCACGGCGCTGGCGCACATCCGCGACCAGCATCTGGCCAACGTGCGGCTGTGGCGCGGCGACGCGCTCGACGTGCTGCAGCGCGTTCCCGACGGAGCCTTGAGCTTCCTCTATCTGCTCCACCCCGACCCTTGGCCGAAGGCGCGGCACGCGAAGCGGCGGATGGTCAACGACCGGCCGGTCGACCTGTTCGCGGCGAAGCTGAAGAGTGGCGGCGAATTTCGGCTCGCAACGGACGATCCGACCTACCTCGCCTGGGCGCTAATGGTGATGCAGCGTCACGAGCAGCAGTTCGAGTGGCTCGCCGAGCGGCCGACCGACTTCCTCGAACCGCCGGGCGGCTGGATCGAGACCCGCTATGGCGCGAAGTCGCGGCGCGAGGGGCGCCGCCCTTATTATTTGCGCTACCGCCGGCTTTGATTTGGCGGCGCGAGCCGGAGCATTCGTCCGCCGGCGCCGTCCTCGAGCAGATAGATCGCGCCGTCGGGGCCCTCGCCGACGAAGCGGACGCGCGCCCCCATGTCCCACCGCTCGGCCTTTGCGGCGCTGTCGCCGTTGAACGTCACCCGCACGAGGCACTTGCCGGAAAGGCCACCGATGAAGCCGCTGCCCTTCCACTGCGGGAAGAGCTTGCCTGAATAGATCATCAGGCTGGTGGGCGAGATCACCGGATTCCAGAACAGCTTGGGTGGTTCGAAGCCGGGCCGCGTCGAGTGGCTCGGGATCGGAACGCCGTCGTAGTTGCGCCCTTCCGAGACCAACGGCCAGCCGTAGTTCTTGCCGCGCACGATGAGGTTGAGCTCGTCGCCGCCGCGCGGGCCCATCTCGACCTCCCACAGCCGTCCGCTGGCATCGAACGCCAGGCCGTAGGGATTGCGGTGGCCGAGAGTCCACGTCTCCGCCGGGATGAGGTTCGGCCCAGGCCAATTGACGCGGCGGCCCGGGGCAGTTCGCGCCGCGGCGGTGTCTGCGGGCGGGTCGGTGATGGTCAGCGTCGCGGCGCCGCTGCGTCCCGCCCACGGATTGCCCGGCGCGGGCTTTCCATCGAGCGTCAGGTGCAGGATCTTGCCGAGCGGCGAGCTTGGGTCCTGCGCCGGGGTGAAGCGCTGCCGCTCGCCCGAGCTTAAGAACAGCGACTTGCCGTCAGGAGCGAAGGCGATGATCGCCCCGAACTGGCCGCCGCGGCCGCCGCCGGGGTCGCGCCAGATGACCCTCAAGCCATCGAGCTTGGCGGACCGGTCGCCGCGGATGAGCTTGGCGCGGGCCAATGCAAGCCCGCTGCCGCCGCTGGTCGAAGGCTCAGAGTAAGTGAGATAGACCAGCTGATCGCGGTTGTACGAGGGCGAGACCACGACATCGAGCAGACCGCCCTGGCCGCCGCTCACGACAGCGGGAACGCCGCTGACCGGCTGCTTCTCGCCGCTGCCGGTGTCGACCAACCACAGCCTTCCCGGCACTTCGGTGACTAGGGCCCGCGTCGAGCCCGGCAGGAACGCCATCGCCCAGGGGGACTCGAAGGTCGCGATCGGCTGGATCGAGAAGGCGTCGGAGCCGCCGCCGGTCTGGGCCGTTGTCGCGGTCGAGGAACCGCAGGCGGCAACGACCAGGAGCAACGCCGCTTGCATCAGTCGCAGGGTCATTCGAGACTATCTACCTTCCTGCGGGGTGAACCGGATGTGGGCCGCGGCCCACTAAAAGCGTGATGAAGATCGAAAGTTGCAGCCTTCTCTCCCTCGCCACGGCGGTTCCGCCGCACGTGGTCGAGCAGCATCATGCCAAGGACGTCGCTCGCCGCGCCTTCCGCCGCAAGAGCCTGTTCGAGAAGCTTGAGACCGTGTTCGACAATGCGGCGATCGCCAAGCGCCACTTGGTGGCGCCGGCTGAATGGTATGAGCAGCCCCACGGCTGGGCCGAGCGCAACGCCGTCTATCTCGCGGCGGCCGAACGAATGTTCGAGGAAGCGGCGACCGCCGCGATCGAACAGGCCGGACTGGACCCTGAGGACATCGACGGCGTCGTCACCGTCTCGACGACCGGGATCGCCACGCCCAGCCTTGAAGCACGCGTCGGACCGCGCATGGGGCTGCGCCAGGACGTGCGCCGCGTGCCCGTGTTCGGCCTCGGCTGTGCCGGCGGGGTCAGCGGGCTCGCCCTCGCCTCCCGCCTCGCCGTGTCCGAGCCGGGGAGCAACTGGTTGTTCGTGACGGTCGAAACCTGCTCGATCTCGATCCGGCTCGACAGCGACGATCCGGCCGCGATCGTCGCCACTGCGCTGTTCGGCGACGGCGCCGCGGCAGCCGTCGTTCGCGCCGGCGAAGGCGGATTGGCGCAACTGAAAGGGTCGGCCGAGAAATTGTGGCCCGAGACGCTCGGGATCATGGGTTGGCGCGTCGAGGACCCAGGACTCGGCGTCATTTTCGACCGCGCGATCCCGCCCTTCATCATCGACAATCTGCCCGACGCGGTCGACGAGATTTGCGCGCAGCTGAAGATCGCGCGCGACGACATCAGCCGCTTCTGCTGCCACCCGGGCGGGGTCAAGGTGATCGACGCGATCGAAAGTTCGCTGCACTTGAACCAGGGCGAGCTCAACCTCGAGCGCGAGGTGTTGAACGATTTCGGCAACATGAGCGCGCCGACGGTGCTGTTCGTGCTCGAGCGGCTGCTCGAGCGCGGCCTGCCCGAGCGAGTGCTGATGACCGCGTTCGGCCCCGGCTTCACTTGCTCCGGGATGCTTCTCGAAGCGGCATGAGCCTCAACATCGCCATTCTCGCGCTGGTCACGCTGCAGCGGCTGAGCGAACTGTGGCTATCCAACCGCAACACCCGGCGCCTGCTCGCCCAGGGCGCGCACGAGGTCGGCGCCGCGCATTATCCGCTGATTGTCGCGGCTCATGCTTTGTGGCTAGCCGCCCTGTGGTGGCTAGCGCCGGCACGGCCGATCGACGGCTTCTGGCTAGGGGCCTTCGTGCTGCTCGAGATCGTGCGGATCTGGGTCCTCGCGTCGCTCGGCAGCCGCTGGACGACGCGCATCATCATCCTTCCGGGCGAGACGCTGGTTCGCCGCGGCCCCTATCGCTTCGTCGACCATCCCAATTACCTGGTCGTAGTCGGCGAGATCGCGGTCCTGCCGCTCGTGTTCGGGCTGTGGCCGCTCGCGCTGATTTTCTCGGTCTTGAATGCAGTAGCGCTGACCATCCGTATTCGCGCCGAAAACCACGCGCTCGGGCGCTAAGCCGGAACGCCCAACCACTGCTTGCGCGACCGGGTGCCGCGGCGTATATCGCGGCTCTCTCCTCGACATCGTCAGATGCCTGAGGCTGGGGCCCCACGGCTCCGGTCCGAGAGATGTTTGGTTTTCGTGAAGCGGAGTTACGGGTTGGCTGACATCGCCGGCATTGCGCGAATGATCGAGCCCGAGGTGCAGTGCCTCGGCTACGAGCTGGTGCGCGTGTGCATGATCGGCGGCAGCTCGGACCCAACGCTCCAGGTGATGGCCGAGCGGCCCGACACGCGTCAGCTCGACCTGGCCGACTGCGAGCGGATTTCGCACCGCCTGTCGCACCTGCTCGACCTGTCCGACCCGATCGATGGCAGCTACCGCCTCGAGGTCAGCTCGCCGGGCATCGACCGGCCGCTGACCCGGCTCAAGGATTATGCCGACTGGGCCGGCTATGACGCGCGAATCACGCTTGCCCGGCCACGCGGCGACCGCAAGCAATTCTCCGGCACGCTCCAGGGGCTGGACGGCCACGAGGTCAAGCTGCTGGCCAAGGACGGGCAGACTTACACGATCCACTTTGACGACATCGCCTCGGCCAAGCTCATCTTGACCGACAAGCTCATCAAAGCCACCGCGCCGCTCAGCACCGAGGGCGCCGACAAAATCCTAACTGTAGAGGAATAATTTTCATGGCCACCGCACCCGCTGCCGTCAGCGCCAACAAGGCGGAACTGCTGGCAATCGCCGACGCAGTCGCCCGCGAGAAGCTGATCGACAAGGGCATCGTCATCGAGGCGATGGAGGACGCGATCCAGCGTGCCGCGCGCGCTCGCTACGGCGCCGAGAACGATATTCGCGCCAAGCTCGATCCCGTGACCGGCGACCTGCGCCTGTGGCGAGTTCTCGAAGTGGTCGAGGAGGCCGAGGACCATTTCAAGCAGGTCGACGTCAAAGGCGCGCAAAAGCTGCAGAAGGGCGCCAAGCTCGGCGACTTCATCGTCGACCCGCTGCCGCCGATCGAATTCGGCCGCATCGCCGCCCAGGCCGCCAAGCAGGTCATCTTCCAGAAGGTCCGCGATGCGGAGCGGGAGCGCCAGTAT
>DATDDW010000396.1:0-3916 GCA_036523615.1 Sphingomicrobium sp. | reverse complement strand
CGGTACTTGATGCCCTTGCCCTTGTAGGGCTCGGGCTTGCGCCAGCGGCGGATCTCGGCCGCGACCTGGCCCACCTTCTGCTTGTCGATGCCGCTGATCTCGACCGTGTTCTGGTCGGGAGTCTTGACCTCGATCCCTTCGGGAACCTTGAAGTTGACGTCGTGGCTGTAGCCGAGCTGCAGGCGCAGGTTCTTGCCCTGGGCCTGAGCGCGGTAGCCGACGCCGCTGATCTCGAGCACCTTGGTGAAGCCCTCGGTCACGCCGGTGACGAGGTTCTGCACGTTGGTGCGGGTCATCCCCCACGCCGCGCGGTTGCGCTGCGCCTCGGTGAGCGGAGTCAGACGGATCTCGCCCTCGGCGACCTCATATTTCACGAGATCGTCGAGCAGCTGCATGCTGAGCGTGCCCTTGGGGCCCTTGACGGTGAGGACCTGGCCCTCGACCGAAGCGCTCACGCCGGCGGGCATCGCCACCGGCCTCTTGCCGATACGGGACATCAGAACACCTCCGCCAGCACTTCGCCGCCGACATTCTGCTCGCGTGCCTCGGCGTCCGAGAGCACGCCGCGCGGAGTCGACACGATGATGGTGCCGAGGCCATTGCGGATGCGCGGAAGCTCGCGCGCCGCCGAATAGACGCGGCGGCCGGGCTTGGACACGCGCGCCAGATGCTGGATCGCGGGCTGCCCCTCGAAATATTTGAGCTCGATGCGCAGGCCCTTCTGCCCGGCGAGCTCTTCTTCCGCATAGCCACGGATGTAGCCTTCGCGCTGAAGCACATCGAGCACATGGGCGCGCAGCTTCGATGCCGGCGTCAGGATCGAATCCTTGCGCGCCTGCTGGCCGTTGCGGATGCGGGTGAGCATGTCACCCAGAGGATCGGTCATCGCCATTCGTGACTACCCTTACCAGCTCGACTTGATCACGCCGGGGATGAGGCCCTTGTTGGCCAGGTCCCGAAGCATGATCCGCGACAGACGGAACTTGCGGTAATAAGCGCGCGACCGGCCGGTCAGCTCGCAGCGGTTGCGAACCCGCGTCGGGTTCCCGTTGCGCGGCAGCTCGGCCATTTTGAGACGCGCGATCAGGCGCTCGGTCTCGTCCTTCGATTCATCGTCCGCGATCGCTTTGAGCTTCGCGTATTTCGATGCGTACTTCTGGACGAGCTTCTTGCGCCGCTCGTTCTTGTTGATCGAACTCAGTTTCGCCATGACTTAAGTTCTTCTCCTTGGGGGGAAGACCGCTTACGCGGCCTCCCGCTGCTCCTCGGCCGGGAAGGGGAAGTTGAACAGGCGCAGCAGCTCGCGCGCCTCCTCATCCGTCTTCGCGGTCGTTGTGATGATGACGTCCATGCCCCGGACCTTGTCGATCTGGTCGTAATTGATCTCGGGGAAGATGATCTGTTCCTTGAGGCCGAGCGCGTAATTGCCGCGGCCGTCGAAGGAGCGCGGGTTGAGGCCGCGGAAGTCGCGCACGCGCGGCAGCGCGATCGTGACGAGCCGGTCAAGGAACTCGTACATGCGGTCGCGGCGCAGCGTAACCTTGCAGCCGATCGGCATGCCTTCGCGCAGCTTGAACTGAGCGATCGACTTCTTCGCCTTGGTGATCACCGGCTTCTGGCCGGCGATCTGCTGCATCTCGGCCGCCGCCGTCTCGACGCGCTTCTTGTCCTGCGTCGCTTCGCCAACGCCCATGTTGATGACGATCTTCTCGAGGCGCGGAACCTCGAGCCGGTTCTTGTAGCCGAACCGCTCCTTCATCGCCGCAACGATGCGCTGCTCGTAGTCCGCCTTGAGCCGCGGCGTGTAGTCCGCGGGCTTCTTCGACGGCTTCTCAGCCACCTTCTCGGGCTTCGGCGCCTCGGCCTTCTCGGCCTTGGGCAACGCCTCGACGGCTTCGGCCTCGGCCTTCTTCGCCTCGCTGACGAGCTCGACTTCCGGCGACTGCTCGGTCTCCGGCGTGTCAGCCACGTCGACCTTCTTTTCCTTGTCAGCCATGGATCAGCTCTCCGGTCTTGGCGGCAACTCGAACCTTCTTGCCGTCACGCACTTCGAAGCGGACGCGCGTCGGCTTGCCGTCGGCGGTCGCGATCGCGACCTTCGACATATGCAGCGGGGCTTCGGTGCGCTCGATGCCGCCCTGCGGGTTGACCTGCGACGGCTTGCGGTGGCGCGCGTGGACGTTGATCCCCGACACGATCACCTTGCCTTCCTTCGGCATCGCCTTGACGACGTCACCGGTGCGGCCCTTGTCCTTGCCGGACAGCACCACCACGCGGTCGCCCTTCTTGATCTTCTGCGACGCCATCACAGCACCTCCGGTGCGAGCGAAATGATCTTCATGTGCTTCCTCGCCCGAAGCTCGCGCACGACCGGGCCGAAGATACGGGTGCCGATCGGCTCGTCAGCCTTGTTGACCAGCACCGCGGCGTTGGAATCGAAGCGGATCACCGAACCGTCGGGACGGCGGATGTCCTTGGCGGTGCGAACGATCACCGCGCGGTGAACGTCGCCCTTCTTCACGCGGCCGCGCGGCGCCGCTTCCTTGATGGAAACGACGATGATGTCGCCCACGCCGGCAGTGCGTCGCTTGGAGCCGCCCAGCACCTTGATGCACTGGACGCGCTTGGCGCCGCTGTTGTCGGCGACGTCCAGGTTGGACTGCATCTGGATCATTGTTCGACCCTATCCTCTTTCAAATCTTCTCAGGCGTCCGCGTCGGCGACGTCTTCGGCCTTGGCCTTCTTGGCCGGCTTCTTCGCGGGCTTCTTCTCCGCCTTCTTCTCGGCCGGCTTCTTCTCCGGCTTCTCGGCCTTTTCCACCTTCTCCTCGGCCGCCGCCTCGGTCTGAGGCTCGCTCGGCGCGACGATGTCCGGCTCGGCGATGTCGACGCTTCCGACCTTGGCTGCACCGATGCGGTCGACGACCGACCAGGTCTTCAGCTTCGAGATCGGCGCGCATTCCTCGATGCGCACGATCTCGCCGACGTGGAACTCGTTGGCGGCATCGTGAGCGTGGTACTTCTTCGACAGCTTGATGATCTTGCCGTAGAGCGGGTGCTTCACCCGCCGCTCGACGCGGACCACCACGGTCTTGTCACCCTTGTCGGACACCACGGTGCCGGTGAGGACGCGCTTTGGCATTCCTATTCTCTCCTCAACCCTGCGCAGCGGCTTTGGCGCGCTGGTTCTGAAGCGTCTTGATGCGCGCGATCGTGCGGCGCACCTCCTTGACCCGGCTCGGCTTCTCGAGCTGGTTGGTCGCCGACTGGAAGCGCAAGTTGAACTGCTCGCGCTTCAGCTCTGACAACTGCTGCTGCAACTGGTCGTCGGTGCGGACCTTGAGATCGTCGATCGCGGCCATCTTACTTTTCCTCTTCGACCAGGCTCTCGCCCAGGCGGGCGACGACCTTGGTCTTGATCGGGAGCTTCTCGGCAGCGCGCTCGAACGCCGTCTTGGCGAGCGAACCCGAGACCCCGTCGAGCTCGAACAGGATGCGACCTGGCTTGACGCGGGCGACCCAGAATTCGGGCGACCCCTTGCCCGAGCCCATGCGGACTTCGGCGGGCTTCGAGCTCACCGGAACGTCCGGGAACACGCGAATCCACAAGCGTCCCGAACGCTTGATGTGACGCGTGATCGCACGGCGCGCAGCCTCGATCTGGCGCGCGGTGATGCGATCCGGCTCGATGGCCTTCAAACCGAAGGCGCCGAAATTGAGCTCGGTCCCGCCCTTGGCGTTGCCATGAATGCGGCCTTTGAAGGCCTTGCGGAACTTGGTGCGCTTGGGTTGCAGCATCTCTTGTCTCTCCGCTTACCGGTTGCCGCGCTCTTCGCGCGCCGGGCGGACGCCGGAGGTCTGCGCCTCCATCATCAGCCGGTCCTGGGCGAGCGGGTCGTGAGCGAAGATCTCGCCCT
>DATDDW010000395.1:0-2498 GCA_036523615.1 Sphingomicrobium sp. | reverse complement strand
TCTCTCTCCTGTCCTCAAACGCAAAATGCGCCGGCGGACGAAACCTCGTCGGCCGGCGTGCGTCCGTGGACGCTCTCGTCAATGTCTGTCCGTTAAGACGCTGGCGCGCTTAGCCGTTCAGCCCGCGAACTTCAACTCCGGGGCTTGCCGCCTCCTCCACCGCCCTTGGGCGGGCGTCCGCCGCGGCGATGCCCTTGCGACGGACCGCGCGGCGGCCCGCGCCGATCACGCTCAGGCACTCGGTCCAGGGGCCGTGACTGCTGCATCTGCTGGCGCGGGCCGACCGCATAGCCTTCTTTGAGGAGCTGCGTGAAAGCAGCGCGCGTCGTCTCGGCGATCTGGTCCTGCAGCTCCTTGGGCAGGTCGGCGAAGGTCACGTTGGGGTGGATCGCCTGGACGTCGCGCAGCAGCTGGTTGGGCAACCCGCCCGAGGCGCGTTTGAGCGCCCCGATGCCCTCGAGCACGGCCGAGAAAATGATCGATTGCATGACGTCGTTGGCGGCTCTCGGCATGGTGCCCTCGCGAGGTGGACTTGGGCACGGCCGCTCCCTAAGTGCCGCGCCAAGCGATGAAGCGGCCCTTCCACAAGATGCATGGTCTCGGCAACGATTTCGTGATCGTCGACGCACGTCAGGAGCCGTTCGAGGTTGATGAGGCTCTGGCCCGCGCCGTTGCCGACCGGCGAACCGGGGTGGGCTGCGACCAGCTGATCGTGCTGGAAAACAGCGATCTAGCCGACGTTCGCATGCGCATCTGGAACAGCGACGGCGGCGAGGTCGAAAGCTGCGGCAACGCGACACGGTGCGTCGTCCAGCTCACCGGCGCGAAGCGGATCGAAACCGACGGCGGGCTGCTCGAGGCCGAAGACCTCGGCAGCGAGGTCGAAGTGAGCATCGGCGAGCCGAAATTCGGCTGGGACGAGATCCCGCTCGCCTATGCGCTGGACACCAACCCGCTGCCGATGGCCTGGGACGAGCTGGTCCGGCCGGTAGCGGTCAACGTCGGCAACCCGCACCTGGTCTTCTTCGTGCCCGAGGCGCGCGAGGTGCCGCTCGACGAGGTCGGGCCGAAGATCGAGCATGACCCGCTGTTTCCGGAGCGCATCAACGTCAATGTCGCGACCTGTGTCAGCGACAGCGTCAAACTGCGCACCTTCGAGCGCGGCGCCGGCGAGACACTCGCCTGCGGTACCGGCGCCTGCGCCACCGCGGTCGCGGCAATCTTGACCAAGCGCGCGACGTCGCCCGTCAGGGTCGAGATGAACGGCGGAAGCCTCTCGATCAGCTGGCAGCGCGGCCAGCCCATCCGCATGCGCGGCGGCGCGACCCATGTCTTCTCGGGCGAACTCGACCTGGATGCGCTGGCATGAGCGTCGAGACGGTCACGCTCGGCTGCCGGCTCAACTTCGCCGAAAGCGCGACCATCGCCGCGCTCGCGTCACCGGACGACGACTGGATCGTCGTCAACAGCTGCGCCGTAACCAACGAGGCGGTGCGCCAGACGCGTCAGGCCATCCGCCACGCGCACCGCCGTCGCCCAAGCGCCAAGCTCCTGGTCACCGGCTGCGCCGCCGAGCTCGACGGCATCGCCTTCGAGGCGATGCCCGAAGTCACGCGGGTCATCGGAAACGCGAACAAGCTCAACGTCTTCGCGGCCAATGACGTCATGACGCCGGCCCCCGCCGGGTTGATGCACCAGGTGAAAGGCTTCGTCGCCATCCAGACCGGCTGCGACCACCGCTGCACCTTCTGCTCGATCTGGCAAGCCCGAGGGTCGAGCCGCTCATTTGGCTTCGAACCGATCCGCGACGCTGTCGCCCGCGAGATCGACCGCGGCGCCAAAGAGATCGTCCTGACCGGCGTCGACATCACCGACTATGAAGGAGGCCTTGGCAACCTCTGCCAGGGGCTGCTCGCCGCCGAGCCACGCCTTAAGCGCCTGCGCCTGTCGTCGCTCGACAGCATCGAGATCGACGAGCCGCTGTTCGAGCTGATCGCCGGCGAGCCGCGGCTGATGCCTCACTTCCACCTGTCGCTGCAGGCCGGCGACGATCTGATCCTGAAGCGGATGAGGCGCCGGCACAGCCGCGCCGACGCGGTCCGGACCGTCGAGCGCATCAAGGCTGTGCGGGCGAACGCGACAATCGGCGCCGACCTCATCGCCGGCTTTCCCACCGAAACTCAAGAGATGGCGCTCAACAGCCTGAAACTCCTTGACGATTGCGACATTGTCACCGCTCATATCTTCCCCTTCTCGCCGCGGGCGAACACGCCGGCAGCGAAGATGCCGCAGCTCCAGCCGCAGGTGGTGAAGGCGCGCGCCGCGCGGCTTCGCCAGGCCGCAGCCGAGCGGCGGCTGCGCTGGCTCGACACCTTGGTCGGCACTCGCCAGCGCGTGCTCGTCGAAAGCGAAGGCAAAGGCCATGCCGACAATCTCGCGCCGGTGCTGTTGCCCGGAGCGTCACGCGGCGAGGTCGTGGACGTGCGCATTACCGCGCG
>DATDDW010000394.1:0-3139 GCA_036523615.1 Sphingomicrobium sp. | reverse complement strand
ACCCGCACCAGCGCTCCGCCGACGGCCGCGCGGAACAGCTGGTCGTGATCGCCGACCGGCATGAGGAACCACAAGGCGCCATCGGGACCGAACACGGCATCATGGCCTTTTTCGGCGCCCTTCACCGGCTGCGGCTGCGCGTTCGGCCGAGTGAGGTCGAGGAGGTAAAGCGTGTTGACGCGCTTATTCTTGGCCCAGTCGGTGGTGGAGATGGTGAAGACAGCGCGCTTGCCGTCGGGCGAGACTTCGGGCGAACCGAGCCGGTGCATCGAGTGCATGTCGGTAGCCGTCATCGGCCGGGCGCAAAGGGGCGCTGCGCCAAGCGTGGTTGCGGCAGCGGCGAGGAGAAGTGGGAGCTTGGTTATTCAGCGACGCTAGCGAGCGTCGGTTAATGCATCAACCGACGGTCAGAGCGGTCGCCCGGTAATGCGCGAAATCTCGCGCCGCACATGCTCGTCGACCATCTGCGGCAGATGCTCGTCGAGCCAGGCTTTGAGGATAGGCCGGAGCATGTCGCGGATCATGTCTTCGAGCGGATTGGTCGGCGCGGCGGGGATCGTCGCCGCCACCGTCTGCAGGTGCTCGAGCGCGTGGCGGCTATGGCCGGCGACATCCTCGGCGACAAGCGGCGGGCCGAGATCGGCGGCCGGAGCGAGCGGCTCGTTGAGCTCGAGTATGTCGTCGTCGCTGGTGCCCAGCGCCTCTTCCGGCAGCGGCTCGTCCTCGACCGCCGCGACCGGGCGGGTCGACGCACGCAGCTCCTTTTCCTCGGCGATCACTTTCTTGATCGAGGCGAGGATGTCTTCCATCGAAGGTTCGCGGGAGGCCATCGCGGCGAGCCTATCGCTCATTGCTGCGGCTGAGTCACCCCTGCCGCCACGGGCGGCGAGCTGTCGATGCGCGCCGGATCGATTTGCGGCGTGACGACAGGGTTGGGCGGGAGCTCCTCGGGGCTGACCGTGCGCGTGGCCACCGTCGGGTGGCGCGGATCGCTCGCCCAGTCACTCCAGTTGCCGGCGACGTGCCGGTAATTGCCGAGCGGGTCGTAAAGCGGCCCGCCGTCGAGGCCCAGGTCCTGCGCTTCCGCCTGACCCATCGCATTCAACAGGTTGAAGCCGGCGACATAAGCGTCGCGCTTCGCGGTAACGAGCGCGACCTGCGAGTTCAGCAGCTCCTGCTCGGCGTTGAGTACGTCGAGCACGGTCCGCGTCCCGACGCTCTGCTCGGCGCGCGCGCCCTCGAGCGCGAGCTCGTTGGCCTGCACGGCAACGGTCTGCGCCTGGATCTGCCGTTGCGCGGCATCGTAGTTGGCGAAGGCGGCCCGCGCTGCCTGGACGACCGCGCGCTCGGTGCCGACGACCTGCTCCTGCACCTGACCCTGCTGGGCTTGCGCCTGACGGATGCGCGCGGCGGGAAGCCCGCCCTGGAAAATCGGGATGTTGGCGCTGACGCCGACCGAGCTTTGCGTGCCCGTCGCCGGCACGCCCGAAAGATTGTTGCCGCCGAGGTTGTTCACGTAGGTGTTGTTCATCACCGCCGAGAGGCTCGGCAGGCGCCCGGCGCGCGCGACATTGACGTCGTAACCGGCGGCCACCGCCTGGCGCGAGATGGCGATCAGGTCGGGGTTGTTGGCGAGCGCGATGCGCACCGCTTCGTCTGGGGTCGAAGGCAGCGGCGGCAGCGGCGGCGGCGGGGCGAGCGGCCCCGGCGCATGGCCGATCACCTGCCGGTAGGTCGCCTCGCTGCCGGCGAGATTGCCTTGCGCCGCGGCAAGCTGCGAGCGGCCGAGCTGAAGGCGCGCTTCGGACTGAGCGACATCGGTGCGCGTCAAGTCGCCGATCTGGAAGCGGTCCTTGGTCGCTTCGAGGTTCGTCTCGAGCACCTTGACGTTGTTCTGGTTGAGTTCGACCACCGATCGGTCGCGGATCACGTCCATGTAAGCGGCGACTGCCTGAGCAAAGACGTCGCCTTCGACGGCGCGAAGCGTCGCCCGGCCGGCTTCGACGCGTGTCTGTGCCGCCCTGACCGAGTTACGGACGCTGCCGCCGTTGAATAAAGGGTAGCTGACGTTCGCCCCCGCCGACAAAGTCGGGCCCTTGCCGCCCACGTTGAGCACTCCGCTCTGGGAGAGGTCGCGGTTGAGCCCGACGGTGCCGTTGATCTGCGGTCGGCCGGCGGCCCTGGCGATCGCGACCGTCGCATCGGTCGCTTCGAGCGTCTGCCGCTGCGCGGTCAGCGTGGGGTTGGTCTGATAGGCGGAGACGAGCGCGTCGCGCAGCGTGTCGGCGCCGGCCGTGCCGGCCATCAGCGCCGCCATCAGCGATCCGGTGAGAAGCTTGCGAACCAAGGACGGGCGACCTTCTAGAAAGTGAATGCCGGAGGACGGGCGAAACTCGGAAGTGCGGGAACGCCGGCGTCGGCGACTGAAAGAAAGCCGAATGCGCCGCCGGCCTTGCGCCCGACGATCAGCCGGGTGATGCCGCGGTCGACGAGCGCGGTGCCGAGCCGCCCGCGGTCGGCGAGCTGGTCGACGATGGCATCGGGGATGTGCTCGACCGCGCCGTCGATCAGGATCTGCTCATAGGGCGCGGCCTTTTTGCAGCCGGCCTCGAGCGGTGCCTCGATGACGTCGATGCCGAGATCGCGCGCCTGGCCGGCGAGCCCGGGCGAGCTCTCAACCGCGGTGACCGAAAGGCCCATCGCCTTCAGAACCGCCACCGAATAGCCCGTGCCCGCGCCGATCACGAGCGCACGCTGGCCGCGCTCGGGCATCATCTGCGTCAACAGCTGGCCAAGCACTGCCGGAGCGGCGAGGAACCGGCCGTCGCCAATCGAGACCGCGCGGTCGACATAGGCGAGCGGCCGCGTTTCAGCCGGGAGGAATTTCTCGCGCTCGATGCTGCCCATCGCCTGCAGCACCGCCGGGTCAGTGACGCCCTGCGGCCTCAGCTGACTGTCGATCATCGCCGCGCGTGCGGCGGCGAAATCGGGAATCGGGGACTGCACGGTCATAGCTGTTATATGCCGATAATACACCTAAGTTGCAAGCCGGTCATATCGGCAGGGCCGCCTTGCGCCAACCGCCATTCATCGAACGACGGGCGGCGGTGGCGCGGACGCGGTGAACCGCGGCTGAAAC
>DATDDW010000393.1:0-4123 GCA_036523615.1 Sphingomicrobium sp. | reverse complement strand
CGCACCGAACTCGGCTTCACGCAAGCCGAGCTTGCCGAGAAGGTCGGAGTCACCCGCAAGACCGTGAACACAGTCGAAAACGGCGTCTTCACCCCGTCGGCGACATTGGCGATCAAGCTCGCGCAGGCGCTTGGACTCAGTGTCGAGGAGCTGTTCTGGATCGAGCGCTGAGCGCGGCGACCTGGCGCACGAGGTCGCCCTCGGCGATCGCCATGTCGGCCAGGTGCATGCCCCAGCCGGGGAGGAACATGCCGAGCACGCTCACCTCGCCACCGATATGGTCGGTCCATTTCTGGCCTGCTGTCGAATTGGTCCGCACCGATAGATAGCCTCGCCGCCCGTCGTTGACGCATTTGCCCGAAACCAGGCCGGCGGTCTCGACATAGGGCGTCTTGGGCTGGCCTTCGGACGACCATTGGATCGGACCACCGGGTACGGGATAGCTCGAGCGGGCGAACCAAATGCTGTCGAGCTTCACCCAGTCGCGCGAGCCCGGCAGCGCCGGGTTGACGCAGCCGACGGTCATCCCCGGCTGGTCGGCGTAGCCGAACATCGCGCCTTCGGGCGGCGAGTTACGCTCGCGAAAGCTGGTCCAGGTGATCACGCAGCCGGTCTGCGCCGGACGGCTGCACAGCGGTGTGGTCTTGAAGGTGCCGCCGACGAGCTTGCCCTGCGGCACCAGCACGTCGTAGCCGGGGAGGATAGCGAGCTTCATCCGCGCCGCGACGCCCGGATCCTTCTCGATCTCCCTCGCAATCAGCTGCTGGAGCATCAGGCTGCCCTGGCTGTGGCCGACCAGCACGAACGGCCGCCCCCCGTTGCGCGTGCGCAGGTAGTTCCGCCAGGCGCCGGCCACGTCGCGATAGGCGAGCTCCGCCGCCTGGGCCACGTCGACCCCCGCCGAATAAGCCGCGACGGCGGTGAGGGTCATCTGTCGATAGACGGGGACGAACGGCCGGCACACCGACGCGAAGCGGCCGAACTGGGCCTCCGTCGCGAGCTTCTCCTCGCGCCCGGCGTTCAGGTCGCTGTTCATGCCGGGATCGCTCGACACCGTGTCGTAGACGAAAAAGCAGTCGAGCGGCGGGTCCTTGGCCGGTGCGGCGGCGCTCGTCGCGCCGTATCCCGCGGCGGTAAGCGCCGTCGTCGGCAGCGGCGTCGAGCAGCTGTCCTTGCGCCCCGGCAGGCACAGCCACGTCGAATCCTTGGTGTAATCGGGCGCAGGTGATTGGGCCTGAGCGTCGGCTGCCGCGAACATCATCGTCATTCCCGCGAAAGCGGGAATCCAGCTTTTTTTAGGAGTGCGAAAAAAGCGGGATCCCGGATCAAGTCCGGGATGACGTCTAATGAAGTGCATTACTTCGGAGCAGCTCCGCTATCGAACAAACCGGCCTGGCTGCCCTGCGGCACCGGCAGCCCCAAATGGGCATAGCCGCGGCCGTTGAGCGCCCGTCCTCTTGCCGTGCGGGCGATGAGGCCGAGCTGAATGAGGAAAGGCTCGATCACGTCCTCGATCGTGTCGCGCGGCTCGCTGAGGCCCGCGGCGAGCGTCTCCACGCCGACCGGCCCGCCGCCGTAAAGGTCGGCGATCATCGTCAGGTAGCGCCGGTCCATCGCGTCGAGTCCGAGCGCGTCGATCTCGAGCCGCGACAGCGCCTTGTCGGCGACCTCGGCGTCGATCGTGTCGGAGCCCGAGGCGTGGGCGAAGTCGCGCACCCGCCGCAGCAGCCGCCCGGCGATGCGCGGAGTCCCGCGCGAACGCCTCGCGATCTCGCGGCCGCCGTCCTCGGTCAAGTCGACGCCGAGTAGCCGCGCGGCGCGGCGCACCACCTGCTCGAGCTCCTCGACGGTGTAGAAGTTCAGGCGCACCGGAATACCGAACCGGTCGCGTAGCGGCGTCGTCAGCAGCCCCTGGCGCGTGGTCGCGCCGATCAGGGTGAAGCGCGGCAGCTCGATCCTCACCGAGCGCGCGGACGGCCCTTCGCCGATCATCAGGTCCAGCGCGCGGTCCTCCATCGCCGGATAAAGCACCTCCTCGACCGCCGGATTGAGGCGGTGGATCTCGTCGATGAACAGGACGTCGCCGTCCTCGAGGTTGGTGAGGAGCGCAGCTAGGTCGCCCGACTTGGCGATCACCGGGCCGGACGTGGCACGGAAGCCGACGCCCATCTCGCGGGCGAGAATTCCGGCGAGAGTCGTCTTGCCGAGGCCCGGCGGGCCGTGGAGCAGCACATGGTCCAATGGCTCGCCGCGGCTCTTCGCGGCATGGACGAACACGCGCAGGTTCTCGCGCGCGGCCTGCTGGCCGATGAATTCGTCGAGCGTCTTGGGCCGTAGCGCGGCATCGGCGTCCTCGGCGGTCCGCTCCGGGGTCGTGATCCGCGCTGGGTCCGTTGCCATCGGCCGTTGATTCGCAGATGCATGGTCCCGCGACAAGCGGGGAGGCGTGAATGCAGGTCGATCGCCGAACGATGATCGCGGGCGGACTGGCGAGCCTCCTGGCGGCACCCGCCCTGGCGAAGCAAGGCGCAGCGGCAAGTTGGTACGACCGAGCGATCGTCATCGATGCTTTGGCCGGCGTCAGCGACCCTTACTCGCCCGACGATCAGCTTCGCCTCAGCGACCGCGCCTGGTCGGAGATGGTCGGCAGCGGAGTGACGCTGATTCGCGACACCGTCTTTCCCGTCGGCAACGTCGCCGATCCCTGGGGCGATTACCAAAAGGACATCACGAGCAAGCACGACCTTCTCAGCGCCAACCCGGACCGCTTGGTGCTCGTCCGCAGCGCCGCCGACATCCTCAAGGCCAAGCGCGAGAAGAAGTTCGCCTGGCTCTACGGCACGCAGGATACGGTGATGGTCGGCGGGGACCTCGATCGGCTGGCGCAGCTCAAGAAGGACGGTGTGATGACCGTCCAGCTGACCTACAACAATGGCAATCTGTCCGGCGACGGCGCGCTCGAGCCGCGCAACGGTGGCCTGACCAAGCTCGGCAAGGCGACCATCGAGCGGATCGAGGCCGAGAAGCTGCTGCTCGACCTGGCGCACGGCGGCGCGCGGACAATGGCCGAAGCGACTGCCTTCGCCAAGCGGCCGCTGGTGATCAGCCATACCGGCGCGCGGGCCCTGACCGATCATCCGCGCAACACCAGCGACGAGACGATCAGGGCCGTCGCCGACAAGGGCGGGGTCGTCGGCGTCTATTTCATGCCGTTCCTGACCTTGGACAGCCATCCCAAGGGCGGCGATCTCATCGCCCACATCGAGCATATCGCTAACGTCGCGGGCGAGGACCATGTCGGGATCGGCACCGACAATGGCGTGCTGCCATTGGAGCTGACGCCCGAATCGAAGAAGAAGCTCGACGAATGGCAGGCGAACCGGATCAAGCAGGGGATTGCGGCGCCTGGCGAAGCGATCGGCGTCTATCCCTATGTCGCCGACTATAATTCAGTCGACCGCTACCGGAGGATCGCGAGCGACCTCGCGAAGCGCGGCTGGAGCGAAGCGCGGCTGGAGAAGCTGATGGGCGGCAATTTCCTGCGCGTCTATCGCGACGCTTGGGGCGCCTAGTCGCTGTGCTCGATGTCGCCTGAAATCTCGACCCAGTCGTGCTTGCGCTTCTCCCACACCGAGAAGCGCGGCCTTCCGAAATAGGGATCGTCGAACAGCCCGAGCGCAATGGCGAGGACGTCGGGGAAATTGCCGCCGGTGTAATGCACCGTCGACCCGCACTCGGGACAGAAATTATAGGTGATTGTTCGCCCGCTGTCGGCGGTCCGAGTCCAGCTCTTCGACTGCCCTTTGATCGTCACCTGGTCGACCGGCCAGCGCGCCTGCGCTGAAAAGACACTGCCCGTGCGCTTCTGACAGGCGAGGCAATGGCAGACCGAGACTCGCACCGGTTCGCCGGTGACCGTCGCCTTAAGCTGGCCGCAGCGGCACGAGGCGGTGCGCGTGGTCATTTCGCGGCCTTCCGCAGCGCCAGGCGCACGAGCGCGTCGAGATTTGCCTCAGGCCCGAGCTCGTCCCGCGCGGCATCGACCGCGGCGTTCGCTTCGGCCGGCTTGAACCCGAGGTTGGCGAGCGCCGAGAGCGCGTCAGCCGCAGCTCCGCCGCGCGGC
>DATDDW010000392.1:0-1778 GCA_036523615.1 Sphingomicrobium sp. | reverse complement strand
CCGCGGCCGAAGCGGTCGGTGCGCCAGATCTGCCGCACGTCGAGCCCAATCTTCAGCCGGTCGGCGAGGCTGTCGAGGAAGCGCGAGATGTTGCGCGACGGAGCGTCATTCTCGCCGCCGAGGCTGTGCGTCGCCGCCATCAGCTCGGTTTCGCCCTGCGAGCGCGGCCCTTCCGACAGCACCCGCGCATGCGCCGAATCGCACACGCCATCAGAGCCGCAACTGTTGCCGATGATGTCGTTGTTCAGATCGGCGATGACGTTCCACCCCTGCGCCTTGGCGTAAGCGGCGATCACCTTGGCGCCGTAGAGACCCTGCTCTTCGCCCGAATCGAGCGAATAGACGATCGTCCCGGGGAACTTGCGTTGCGACAGGATGCGCGCCGCCTCGAGCACCGCGGCCGAGCCCGAGCCGTCGTCGTTGGCTCCGGGCTCGAACGCGTTGGCGTTCATCGGGTCAGAGACGCGGCTGTCGATGTGGGCGGTGATGATCACCACGTCGTTGGGCCGCTCCGTGCCGCGCTGGATCGCGACCGCGTCGCACACGCGGGTCGGGCCGGGCAACCGCTCGCCCGTGAACGTGTCGCAGGGGCGGACGGTCTCCAAGCCGAGGCTCTTGAAGTGCCCGTCGGCCCAGGTGAGCGCGGCCCCGATGCCGCGCTTCGGATCGGTCTGCGACGACAAGGTGTGCCGCGTGCCGAAGCTGACCAGCTTTTCGATGCTTGCCTTGAGCCGCGCCGCGCTCACCGGCGCGACGATCGCGCGCAGCTTCGCGTCGGGCGACGGAGGCGGCGCTGCGCCGATCAGGGCAACGCAAGCAAAAGCGGCGAGTTTACGCATCGCAACTCTCCCTCTGTTCGGCGGCGGCAACTGGCATTTGCCGTTCGGCGGGTCTAGTGGAGCCGCGATCTAAACACCCCAGAATCAGGACGTTTCCCAATGCTTCGCAGCATCGACCAT
Organism: Sphingomicrobium sp.; assembly: GCA_036523615.1. Taxonomy (GTDB): domain Bacteria; phylum Pseudomonadota; class Alphaproteobacteria; order Sphingomonadales; family Sphingomonadaceae; genus Sphingomicrobium. The sequence continues at coordinate 819 of DATDDW010000392.1, read as the reverse complement.
TTCATCGGCGGTTCCACCTTCGCCTCGGGCGAGCGGCAGGGCGAGGTGTTCGATCCTAATCAGGGCCAGGTCCAGGCCAATGTCCGCTTCGGCACCGCGGCCGACCTCGACAAGGCGGTCGACGCGGCCAAGGCGGCGCAGCCGGCTTGGGCGGCGACGAACCCGCAGCGGCGGGCGCGGGTGATGTTCAAGTTCAAGGAGCTTGTCGAAGCGAACATGGACGAGCTCGCCCGCACGCTGTCGAGCGAGCACGGCAAGGTGATCGCCGACGCCAAGGGCGACGTCCAGCGCGGGCTCGAGGTGATCGAATATGCGTGCGGCATCCCGCAGGCATTAAAGGGTGAATATACCGTCGGCGCCGGCCCCGGGATCGACGTCTATTCGATGCGCCAGCCATTGGGCATCGGCGCCGGCATTACGCCGTTCAACTTCCCGGCGATGATCCCGATGTGGATGTTCGGCATGGCGATCGCCTGCGGCAACGCCTTCATCGTCAAGCCGAGCGAGCGCGACCCGAGCGTTCCCAACCGCCTCGCCGAACTGATGAAGGAGGCCGGCCTGCCTGATGGCGTGCTCAACGTCGTCCACGGCGACAAGGAAATGGTCGACGCAATCCTCGACCACTCCGACATCGCCGCGATCAGCTTTGTCGGTTCGTCGGACATCGCGCAGTACATTTACTCGCGCGGCACCGCGAACGGGAAGCGAGTCCAGGCGTTCGGCGGCGCCAAGAACCATGGGATCGTCATGCCCGACGCCGACCTCGACCAGGTCGTGAACGATCTGGCGGGTGCCGCATTCGGATCGGCCGGCGAGCGC
>DATDDW010000391.1:0-4550 GCA_036523615.1 Sphingomicrobium sp. | reverse complement strand
CCCCTTGATCGAGATCGCCTTGCGCTGGCCGAGCGGCTTGGGCGCGACGTCGCCGCCGGCTGAGCCGGGCATCAGCGCTTCCATCAGCGCCTCGTCGCTGACCCGCTTGCGCGCGATCGCGATCATCAATTCGTCCTGGTTTTCGAGCCTCAGCTTCTTGAGCGCCCGCTTCAGCGCCTCCTTGTCGAGCTCGGCCGGGAGCCGCTGCACGATCTCGTCGTAGATCTTGCGCCCGAGCTCGACCGTCTCCTCGCGCTCCTTGTGGCGGACGAAGCGGCGCACGCCGGCGCGCGCCTTGCCAGTGGCGACGAAGCGCAGCCACGACGGCTGCGGATGCTGCGCCTCGGAGGCGAGGATTTCGACCTGGTCGCCGTTCTCGAGCATCGTCCGTAACGGCACGACGCGGCCGTTGACCTTGGCGCCGACGGTGCGGTCGCCAAGGTCGGTGTGCACCGCATAGGCGAAATCGACCGGGGTCGCGCCCTTGGGCAGCTGGATCAGCTCGCCCTTGGGCGTGAAGGCGAAGATCCGGTCCTGGTACATCGCCATGCGGGTGTGCTCGAGCAGTTCCTCGGGGCTTTCGGCGTGCTCGAGGATCTCGACCAAATCGTCGACCCAGGGGATGGTGAGTTCGCCCTTGGGCTTGCCTTCCTTGTACGCCCAGTGGGCGGCGAGCCCGCGCTCGGCCTGCTCATGCATCTCGCGGTCGCGGATCTGGATTTCGATCCGCATCTTGGAATCGTGGATGATCGAGGTGTGCAGCGAGCGATAGCCGTTGCGCTTGGGCGTCGAGATGTAGTCCTTGAAGCGGCCGGGGACCATCGGCCAGCGGCGGTGGATCAGCCCCAGCGCGCGATAGCAGTCGGCGACATCGCCGACGATAATCCGGAAGGCCATCACGTCAGACAATTGCTCGAAGCTGATGTGCCGCTCGGCCATCTTCTTCCAGATCGAGAATGGGTGCTTCTGCCGCCCGGTGACCTCGGCTTCGAGGCCATTGTCGGCAAGGTAGAGCTGGAGGCCCAGGCCGATGCGGTTGACGAGGTCGCCGCCGGCCTCGGTCAGCTGCTTCAGCCGCCGCGTGATCGAGGCATAAGCGTCGGGCTCAAGCTCGCGGAAAGCCAGCGTCTGCATCTCGGTCATCATCTCGTACATGCCAATGCGCTCGGCGAGCGGCGCGTAGATATCCATCGTCTCGCGCGCGATCCGGCGGCGCTTTTCTTCCGACGGGATGTGGTGGAGCGTGCGCATGTTGTGCAGCCGGTCGGCGAGCTTCACCAGCAGCACCCGGATGTCGTCGCTCAGCGCCAGCAGGAACTTGCGCAGATTCTCCGCCGCGCGCTCGTTCTCCGACTGGGCCTCGATTTTGCTCAGCTTGGTCACGCCGTCGACCAGCCGGGCGACGTCCTTACCGAAATGCTTTTCGATCTCGTCGGTAGTGGCGAGCGTATCCTCGATCGTGTCGTGGAGGATTGCGGTGGCGATCGTCTGGTCGTCGAGCTTGAGGTCGGTGAGGATCCCCGCGACCTCGATCGGATGGCTGAAATAGGGGTCGCCCGAGGCGCGCTGCTGGTCGCCGTGCGCCTTCATCGAGAAGACGTAGGCGCGGTTGATCAGCCCCTCGTCCGCGTCGGGATCGTAGGAGCGGACCTTCTCGATCAGTTCGTACTGCCGCAGCACGTCCCTAAGATGGGCAGACGGGACCTAGTTGTGCAAGCGCGAAGAGATGGGGCCGCGCGGAGAGGGAAGAGACGCGCGGCCCCGCGGGGTTCGTTATTGCGCGGCGAGGGCCGGGGTCCGGCCCTTCACCGAGGCGTTGCATTCCTGAAGCTCAGCGCCGGTGAACGCTCGGCCATCGACGAGGAAACTGTCGATGCGTCCGGCGCGCTTCGCGAGCGACTCGCACAGCACGACCGGCCGGCTCTCCTCAGTCGTCCCCTGGCACGCGGTGGGGCCGCAGCTCCACACGATGTCGCGGGCGATGAAGCGGCCGCTGGTCGGCGAAACGAGCGTCGCTGAGTAAGATGCTGCCGCCGCGGGTCCGGCGAGCAGCGCGAGAGAGAGAAGAGTCGGGATCGTCCGAAGCATCGCAGCCTCCTGTTATAGTTGCGATTTGCAACGGAATAGTGCATCCAGTTTCAAAGCGCAACTGTTTTTTGGAACCATATTGTGCTTTGATGAGATTCGACTGGGGAGAGTGCGTCGTGCCGGCTGACACCCTGACGTCGAAACTCGACGGCTTCAAAGAAGCGGCTTTGTCCTGCCCCATACCCGCCGCCGTCGAGGTGATCGGCGAGAAGTGGGCGTTCCTGATCCTTCGCGGCGCGCTTAACGGCCTCCACCATTTCGAGGAGTTCCAGGCGGGCCTCGGCATTGCCCGCAACATCCTCTCCGACCGGCTGGTGAAACTGGTAGCCGGCGGGATTCTCGAGCGATCGCCTGATCCCGAGGACCGCCGCCGCGTGATCTATTCGCTGACGCCCAAGGGCGAAGGCCTGCTCCCTGTCGTCCTTTCGCTGCGCCAGTGGGGCGAGGAGTGGGGCTACGGCAGGATGAAAGTCGTCCTCGCCGATCGGCGCGACCGCAAGCCCGTCAAGAAGCTGTGCGTCCAGGCCCACGACGGGCGCGAGCTCAAGCTCGACGACCTCACCTGGATCGACGGCGCCGAGGTAGGGGCGGCCAACTTCAGGACCGCCGCCGAATAGACTTCATTCGATGCTGAGGATGTGATCGCGCAACGCCCGCGCGTCGTGCACCGCATTGTGCGGCACCGCGCTGTTCGCTGCCGTGCTGAAGCCCGCGAGCGGCACGAACTCGAACCTGAGGCGCGGCACCTCGACCATCACTCCAGGCCCGGTGACCAGCAGCATATTGAGCTGGGCGATATCCTCGGGCCAGTCGGCGACGATCAGCGGCTCGGGGTCCCCGGCGAGGAAGTGCGCCACCGTCCGGGCGGCGTCGGCGCGGCTCAGCCGCGGCGAAACGAGCGTGTCGGGCACGGCGTCGAGGTAGGGTACGACGTTGCGCTCGACCCATTCGTCAAGCGCACCTTCCCAATCGAGCGTGAGATAGAGTTCCTCGCCATTCTCGCCGACAAGCGCGAGCGACAGAAGCGCTCCGCCCCAGCCATTATATTCGGTATCGAGGAAGTACCTCAGCGCGGCTGGACCGCCGCGCAATTGTCCGTCGGCAGCGGCTTTCCCTTGCGGCAGCGTTCTTCGGCGAGTCGGATCAGCTTGCCGCGCTGCTCCTCTTCCTTGCGCAGCTCGCGGCCGCGTTTCTGGTCGGCCTCGGCCTGGCTGGTCGTCACGGCATCGACGCCCGCCGACACCACCTTCACGGGAATGCTGACTACGTCGACCGCGGTCTTCGCGACGGTCTCGACGACGCAGCCGCCGAGCAGCAGCGGCAGAGCGGCGAGGATGAGGACGGCTGGCTTCATGGCTTGAGACTCGCACGGGACCGCGCGGCCCGCAATAAGCAAGAAATCACAATTTCATCGCCTCTTCGGCGAGCGCTTCGGCCTGCATCAGCAGGGTCTCGTCGGCCTCCATCCCTGGCGGCAGCGCCTCGCGGCCGACGATCACCATCAGCGGCACCGCCATCGGCGTGATTCGCCCGGTCTCCACATGCAGCATCGTCGCTGCCGCGCGGTCGACCAGCCGCACCAGCCGGCCGAGCTCGGTCATCCGCCGCCGCGCATCGTCCCACGCCGCACGCAGCAGCAGATGCTGCGGCTCGTAGCGCCGCAGCACGTCATAGATGAGGTCGGTCGAGAAGCTGACCTGGCGTCCCGTCTTGCGCTTGCCCGGGTGCTGCCGCTCGACCAGCCCGCCGATCACCGCCACTTCGCGGAACGCGGTCTTCAGGAGGTAGGAGCTTTCGACCCACTCGACGAACTCGCGCTCGAGGATGTCGGCCGAGAATAAGGCCTTGGGGTCGGTGATCGGCTCGAGTCCGTAGCAGGCGAGCGCATAATCGTTGGCGACGAAGCCCAATGGCTTCAGCCCGGCCTTCTCCATGCGCTTGGTCAGCAGCATGCCGAGCGACTGGTGCGCATTCCAACCCTCGAAGCTGTACGCGACCATGAAATGCTGGTGCTCGTGGGGGAAAGTCTCGACCAGCAGCTGGTGCGGCTCGGGCAGGACAGAGCGCTCGGACTGCACCTCGAGCCATTCGCTGACATCGTCGGGGAAGCGCGACCAGTCGTTGCGGTCGGCGAGCATGTTTCGCACGCGGTTGGCAAGGTGCGTGGACATGCTCATTCGCTGCCCGCCGTAGGTGACGATCCGCGCGCGCTTCGCCGACGCGTGGACGATGATGTCGGTGTCCTTGAACTGCTCGACCTCGAGGCCGAGGCCGGCGAAGAAGAAGCGGTCACCGGGCGCCAGCGCCGAGGCGAAGCCTTCCTCGACGGTGCCGAGCTTGCGGCCGTTCCTGAAGCGGACGGTGAGGAGCGGCTGCTCAACGATCACTCCAGCGTTGAGGCGATGCTGCTGGGCGACGGCGGGCTTAGAAATGCGCCATATCCTGCCGGGTTCGGGCACCAG
>DATDDW010000390.1:0-5741 GCA_036523615.1 Sphingomicrobium sp. | reverse complement strand
GCCTCAAGGACCATGCGCTTTCCGCCTGTAACCGGCCGGACCTGCGCTCACGCGCGGCGATGATGGGGACGTCGCTCCACACGCTCGTGCAAATGGTCGACAACGGCCTCGGGCTGACCTTCGTCCCGGCGATGGCGATCGAGGCCGGGATTCTCGAGGGCACGCACGTCGACGCGCGGCCGCTTCGCTCCGATCACGGCTTCCGCCGCGTCGCGCTGATCTGGCGCCGCTCGAGCCCGCGCGAAAAGGAATTCCAGCTGCTCGCTGCCTCGCTGCGCCGGATCGCGCGCGAGGTCATTTCCGAGCCTGCGAGCACCGCCGCGGACGAAGCGGAGCTACTGACCGCCTGACGGGCGCGCCGCCCCTTACTTCGCCGGCTCGAGCTGCCGTTCGGTCGCGCTGTCCTGGGCGGTGTTCCGCACCAGGTCGAAGCGGTCGGCGTTCATCACCTTGGTCCACGCCTTGACGAAGTCGCGCACGAACTTCTCCTTGGCGTCATCGGCCGCATAGACTTCGCAGATCGCCCGAAGCTGCGAATTGGCGCCGAACGCGAGGTCGGTGCGGGTCGCCGTCCAGCGCTGCTGGTTGCTCGCGCGGTCGCTGCCGACGAAGGTCTCGTCGCTGGAATCGTCGACCTGCTTCCACGCCGTGCCCATGTCGAGCAGGTTGACGAAGAAGTCGTTCGTGAGCTGGCCGACGCGGTCGGTGAACACGCCATTCTTCGACCCGCCCTGGTTGGCGCCGAGAACGCGCAAGCCGCCGACCAGCACCGTCATCTCGGGCGCGGTCAGCCCGAGCAGCTCGGCACGATCGACCAGCAGCTCCTCGGTCGGCACATTGTAGCGGACCTGCAGATAGTTGCGGAAGCCGTCGGCCCGCGGCTCCAGCGGCGCGAAGCTGTCGACGTCGGTCTGCTCCTGGCTCGCGTCGCCGCGGCCGCCGGTGAACGGCACTTCGACGGCATAGCCCGCGTCCTTCGCCGCTTTTTCGACCGCCGCGCTGCCGGCGAGGACGATCGCATCGGCCATCGACATGTCGCCCTTGAGTTCGTCGATCTTGGCCAGCACCTTCTGCAGCTCTTCCGGGTCGTTCACTTCCCAGTTCTTCTGCGGCTCGAGGCGAACGCGCGCGCCGTTGGCGCCGCCGCGATGGTCTGAGCGGCGGTAGGTGGAGGCTGACGCCCACGCCGCCTTGACCAGCTCGCTGACGGTGAGCCCGCTCTCCAGGATCTTCGCCTTGAAGTCGGCGATCGCGCCGGCGGAGGGGGCGGTGCCCTGCGGCACCGGATCCTGCCAAATCAGGTCTTCCGGCGGCACTTCCGAACCGAGGTAGCGCACCTTGGGCCCCATGTCGCGGTGGGTGAGCTTGAACCAGGCGCGAGCGAACGCATCGGCGAACTGGTCGGGGTTGGCGCGGAACCGCTCGGAGATCTTGCGGTATTCCGGGTCCATCTTGAACGCCATGTCGGCGGTGGTCATCATCGTCGGCACGCGCTTGCCCGGCGTATGCGCCGCCGGCGCCATATCCTCGGGCTTCTGGTCCTTGGGCTGCCACTGCTTGGCGCCGGCCGGACTGGTGACCAGCTCGTAATCATAGTCGAGCAGCATGTGGAAATAGTTCATGCTCCACTTGATCGGCGTCGGCGTCCACGGCCCTTCGAGGCCGCTGGTGATGGTGTCGTCGGCCATTCCGCAGCCGTGGCCGCTCTGCCACCCGAGCCCCATCTGGGCGATGTCCGAGCCTTCGGGCTCGGCGCCGACCTTCGACGCGTCGCCCGCGCCGTGGCATTTGCCGAACGTGTGGCCGCCGGCGGTCAGCGCCACCGTCTCCTCGTCGTTCATTGCCATGTTGCGGAACGTCTCGCGGATCTCGTGCGCCGAGGCGAGCGGATCGGCACTTCCGCCGGGACCTTCGGGATTGACGTAGATGAGGCCCATCTGGACCGCCGCAAGCGGGTTCTCGAGCGCCTTGCCGGCATCCGAGCCCATGCGCGGCTCGGCGCCCTTGCCGACCCACTGCTCCTCCGTGCCCCAATAGACGTGCTCGGGCTCGTAGACGTCCTTGCGTCCGCCGCCGAAGCCGAAGGTGGGGCCGCCCATCGATTCGATCGCGACATTGCCGGCGAGGACGAAAAGGTCGGCCCAGCTCAGATTGCGGCCGTACTTCTGCTTGATCGGCCACAGCAGCCGCCGCGCCTTGTCGAGGTTGGCGTTGTCCGGCCACGAGTTGAGCGGGGCGAAGCGCTGCTGACCGGTATTGGCGCCGCCGCGCCCGTCGCCGATCCGGTAGGTGCCGGCGGCGTGCCAGGCCATGCGGATGAAGAACGGGCCATAGTGTCCATAGTCCGGGGGCCACCAGGGCTGGCTGTCCGTCATCAGCGCAGTGAGGTCGCGCTTTACCGCCTGGTAATCGAGCGAGTTGAACGCCTCGGCATAATCGAAATCGTCGCCGTAAGGGTCGGCGCTCGATCCATGGTGCGGCAGAATCTCGAGCGACAACTGGTTGGGCCACCAATCGCGATTGGTGCGGCCGAGGAGCGTGCGCAGGGCGGCGCCTTCCTCCATCGGTGAGCCGTGCAGCGGATCCCCAGTCTTCGCGTCCATGCGTTCACACCCCTTCTTGGTCAGAATGGTCGGGAGCCGCCTAGGCCCAAGCAGCGCGCGAAGGAAACGATTATTGTTGGTCAGTCAGACGCGGAAAATCGATAACTGCGGCGCCGTCAGTCCATGTGCCTGAGGCCGGTCCGCAGATAGTCGTAGCCGGTCACCAGCGTCAGCGCGGCCGCGGCCCACAGGCAGACCAGGCCGACGAGGTGAACCCACGGCGCGTGGGGCAGTGCGCCGCCAAGGATCAGCGCACCCAGCGCGACGAGCTGGAGCGTCGTCTTCCACTTCGCCAGCGCGCTGACCGGCACCGAAACCTGCAAGCCCGCGAGATACTCGCGCAGGCCCGAGACGATGATCTCGCGCAGCAGGATCACCAGCGCGGGGATGATATGGAGCCCAGCAATCTCGGGCACCGGGTTCGCGCGGCGACTGGAGATGAGCATGATCAGCACGGCCGCGACCATGATCTTGTCGGCAATGGGGTCGAGGAACTGCCCGAGCCGCGAAATGCTGCCCCACGCCCGCGCCAGATAGCCGTCGAAATAATCGGTGATCCCGACGATGCAGTAGAGGACGAAGGTGATCGCATAGTCGATCGGCTGCGGCTGCCACAGCAGGAACACCAGGATCGGCACTGCCAATATCCGGGAGAGCGTGAGCAGATTGGGCAGCGTCAGCATGCTGGGCGGGCAGAGTTATAGCGTTTGGCGCTCGGCGCAAAGCTGGCTATGCCGTCGCTCCACCCGAAATGAAGACCCGCGCGGCCCAGGCTTGATACAGAACGTCACGCATCTGCTGCGCGCGCGGCGCTTCCTTCCCTTGTTCGCGACGCAGTTTCTCGGAGCCTTCAACGACAGCCTGTTCAAGCAGGCGGTGGTGCTGTTCGTCACCTATCAGCTCTATTCCAACCCGGCGAAGGAGTTCCAGTTCAGCGCTATCGCGCAGGGGCTCTTCATCCTCCCCTTCTTCCTCTTCTCGGCGCTTTCCGGGCAGCTCGCGGACGATCACGACAAGGCGCGGCTGATCCGCATCATCAAGCTTGCCGAGATCGGCATTATGATCGTCGGCGGCGCCGGGATCATGCTCGCCAACATCCCGCTGATGCTCGCCGCGGTCTTCATGATGGGCGTCCATTCGACCTTCTTTGGACCGATCAAATACGCGATCCTGCCGCAGCACCTGCAGCGCGACGAAGTGCTCGGCGGCACCGGCCTCGTGGAAGCGGGCACCTACCTTGCCATTCTCGGCGGCACGATCCTCGCCGGAATCCTGTCCGCGATCCCGCCGGTGGCCGCCGCCGCGACGGTCGGCCTTGCCGTGCTCGGCTTCCTCGCGGGTCGGCAGGTGCCCCCTGCCCCACCGGCAGCCGAGCGTATCCCCTTCAACTGGCACATCATCCACGCGTCGATCGAGCTGGTCAGCGCGACCCTGCACATCCGCAGGCTCTTCCTGGCCATCCTCTCGATCAGCTTCTTCTGGACCATCGGCGCGGTGCTGATCATCATTTTCCCGCCGCTGACGAAGAACGTGCTCGGCGCGAATGAGCAGGTCGCCAGCCTGTTCATCGCCATCTTCTCGATCGGCATCGCGATCGGCTCGGTGCTGATCAACCGGCTGTTGAAGAGCGAGGTCTCGGCGCGTTTCGCTCCCGCGTCGGTGATCGCGATGGGCGTCTTCGTGCTGATGCTCCATTTCGTCGCTCTCGCCTGGGGCAAGCACGATCCAGGACTCACGACGCTCGGCAATTTCCTTCTTCATCCGCTCGCCGGCGTGATGATCGTTGTGCTGCTCGGCGTCGCCATCACGGGCGGGATGTTCGTCGTGCCGCTCTACGCCTTCCTCACGACCACGGTCCCGAAGACAGAGACCGCGCGCACCGTTGCCGCGAACAACATCGTCAATTCAGGCGCAATGGTGATCGGCTCGCTGATCGCCTTCGGGCTGAGCAGCGTCGGCATCGGTCCGACGGGCCAGCTGCTGCTGGTCGCGGCAATGTGCCTGATCTCGGCCTGGCTCGGCTGGAAGCTCCACCTCGCATGCGACGAGGGCCGCTGCCGGATCGACTAGCCGATCAGGATCGACACGAAGAGGAAACCGGCGGCGAACGTCGTCGCGAACAGCTTCAGGTCATCGCTGAACGCGAAGGCGCCTGCTGGCGCATTGCTGATGACGCGCGCGGGGGCACGGCCGAAGGAGCGGTGGCGGAGTGCGAAAGCGGGTCGGGCGAGTGACATGGCCAATGCTTAATGCGTTGTTTACCATGTTCACAACTCGCGATGCGCACGACGGGTGCCACCCGTCCCCGCGCGGGACAGACGGTCAAAATTTCAGAGATGAAGCTTAGCCGTTGATGACGTGCGAAACCCGCGGTCCGCCGTCGCGCGTCCGCGCGGCAAGGAGCTCGCGCGCCTGCTCGGCCGGCATCGGCTTGCCGAAATACCAGCCCTGCCCGATGGCGCAGCCGAGCATCGTGACCGCATCATAGCAGTCCTGGCTTTCGATGCCTTCGACGCAGACCGGCACGGACAGCGCCGCGGCCAATGTCGTGACCGCGCGGACGATCGCCGCGCTCTCACGCTTGGCCTGGATGTTGGTGACGAACGAGCGGTCGATCTTGATGATGTCGAACGGCAGCGAGCGCAGGTGCGACAGCGACGAAAAGCCGGTGCCGAAGTCGTCCAGCGCCAGCTGCACGCCCTGGTTCTTGAGGCTGGTCACGATGGTCCGCGCGAGGTCGATGTCGGCAAACAGCGAGCTTTCCGTGACCTCCACGACCAGCCGCTCGGCCGGGAAGGACGTCTCGGCGAGGATCCGCACGATGCGCTGCGCCAGCCAGCCGTCGGCGAGCTGGAACGGCGAAATATTGACCGAAATCTTGATCCCCCGGTCCCAGGCTGCGGCTTCGCGCAGCGCCTCGGTGATCACCTGCTCCGAGAGGCGGCCGATGAGGCCGATTTCCTCCGCCACGGGGATGAACACGTCGGGGCAGATGATGCCGGACAGTGGGTGCTTCCACCTTGCGAGCACTTCGAAACCGATGACCTCGCCGGTGCTAAGATCCACCTGCGGTTCGAAGTAGGGAACGAACTGGCCGTGCTCGAGGCCGAAGCGGATGCCCTGCTCGATCTCGCCGTG
>DATDDW010000389.1:0-3439 GCA_036523615.1 Sphingomicrobium sp. | reverse complement strand
GCTTGTTGTCGAGTCCGATCCGAGTCAGCGGGAACGCGAGGACGGCGTCGAGCGCGAAGCGATCGAAAGCGATGCGGGCGCCGCCGCCGGCGGAATCGAGGTGCTGCGATCCGGCTACGGTAACGAGGCGGGTGAGGCTGTGGACCTGGGCGTGGTCCCAGAAGCCATAGCCTTCGATTGCCGGCCGTTTTGCGCTCACTGGCACGCGGCTGCCGAAGCGGACCTCGGCCTGCGTGCCCCAGCCGCGGTCGCCGAGCAGCGAGCCCGGGTCGTAGCCACGGCCGATGGTGTAATTGCCGGCCGAGAATTCCTCGAAGCTCAGGAGCGGCTTCCACGCATATTGCGCGCGCGCGCCGAGCGCCAAGGTCAGCCGCGGAATCGGGCGCAGCTCGCCGTACCCGGTGTAGCGCAGCACGGTTGCGTCCGAATGGCCCTCGAGATTGCTTGGGGGCACCTCGCCGGGGCCAAGGCAGTTCACTGCGAGCGCGCCGCAGTTGGTGGCGCCCAAGCCGTGAAAGCCCTGGCGAAGCTCAAGGACGTTGCTGACGCGCCACGGCGGCTCGGCCGCCGAATAGCGAGCGTCAGAGAAGTCGGTCGCCGTTGCGTCGAGGCCGAAGCGGAGGAACCCGACGCGCAGCCGGTCGCGGGTGAGCTTGATGTGGTTGAGCGAGACGTCCTGGTTGACCACGTCGAGCCCGACCGACCCGCGCATCGTCTCCGCCTGGCGTCGGACGATCGGGTAGCCGACCTCAAAGCTATTGAGCAAAGTCTTGGCGAGGACGCGCGCGTTGGGGCCGATCGAGGGCCGCGCCCAGGCATAAGTGAAGGTGTCGCCGATGCTGAGACCTTGCGGCCCCACGCGGAAATCATGCGCCACCTGGACCGTCTGCTGCTCGTGGAAGTCGGACGTGCTGAAAAGGGAGAAAGCGGTGCGGTCGCCAAGCCCCGTCAGCCCAAACAGCTGCGCCCGGAGCAGCCCGCCCCAAGGCCCAAGCGATTGACTGCCGCCGTTCTGCACGTTGAAGTCGACAAAGGCCGGCGTGCGCTGAACCGTCACGTCGCCGACCACTTCGCCGGGGGCCGTTCCAGCCGGGCGAAGTGTCAGGCGCACCGTGTAACCGGGAAGGTCGCTCGCCAGCAGCAGGTAGCGCTCGGCGTCGTAGCGGTTGAATACCGGTTCCTTGGTCAGCTGGTTCAAATAGCCCGCGATGATCCGTTCGGCGCCGGTGGCGTCGCCGCGCACCCGCACCTGGGTCAAATGGGCCATCAACACGCGGAAGCGGATCGTGCCGTCGCGGATTTTTTGCTCGGGCACCTGGAGCGCGGCGATGTAGCCGGCGTTGCGCAACATCGTTCCGGCGCGGTCGCGGATTTCGCACACGACGGAGATGGGGACGTCGCGTCCGACATAGGGTGTGTAGGCCGACGCGATCTGCTCGCGCGTCAGCCCCTGCAAGCCGTCGAACTCAACTCCGCGAAGGACAAAGTGGATCGAGCGATATTCGGGATTGTCGAGTGCGCATGGCGCGCGTTCAATGCCACCTTCGACTTCCAGCCGCGGAGCGGCGCGGGGCAGCGGCGTCGCCGGCGGAGTGACTTCCTCGCGCGTCGGCGGAAGGACCTGCGGCTGCGGCTGCGGCGGTGGCGGAGGCGGTGCGGTCTGGGCGCTGGTCGCGCTCGAGGTGGCGACGAGGATCGACGAAGCGAGCAGGTGCGCGAAACGCCGCCCCGCCGAGCAGCCCAATGACGACCTTGATCCATAGCCGAAGTTCACCGGGGCGCCCCCTCCCCGTTAGACATGCCGCGAGTCGCGCTCGAAGAACGGGAGAGTTTAGAGCAATTTAGCTGACCAGCAGCAACTTAAATTTAACCGCGTTTATTTTCTTCGCGTATCATTCCTGTGTCGAAACGGGAATTTCACTCGACGCGGGCGGTGGCTTGCGGCAACGATTGTCGGCGATGGCGAAATTCGATGACGCGCACAAAATGTCGTGGCCGTGGTGGGCGCCGTGGGCGCTGCTCGCCGTCGCCGCGACCTGTCTGCTGACCGTCGCTGCGACGCTCTACGATATCCTCTAGGACCGGCGAACTTGGCTGACGCGCTTCCGCCTCAGCCGCCGCAAGCCGCGATCGTCATTACCGGCAAGGCACTTCCCCTGGCCAAGGCCGAGCGCGTCTATTCTTCGGTGGTCATCGACCAGCGAAGAATCGAGCAATCGCCGAGCCACGAGCTCGACCAGTTGCTCAAGGACGTGCCGGGGCTTCAGCTGTTCCGGCGCTCGGATTCGCGCAGCGGCCATCCGACCAGCCAGGGCGTGACGCTGCGGGCGCTCGGCGGCAACGCCTCGAGCCGCGCTTTGCTGGTGCTCGACGGCGTGCCGCAGAGCGACCCGTTCGGCGGCTGGGTCAACTGGCCCGCCTACGATCCCTCGGACCTGGCCGGAATCCGCGTGCTGCGCGGAGGGGGCAGCGTCGCCAACGGGCCGGGCGCGCTCGCCGGAACGATCGAGATGACCAGCCGCACGGACGCCGGCGTTTCGGCCGAGATCGACGGCGGCAGCCGGAAGTCGATCGATGCCAACGGGCGGATCGCAATTGCCGCGGGAAGCAGCATCATCAGCCTGTCGGGCCAGGGCGGGCGCAGCGACGGGTTCGTGCCCATCACCAAGGCTACGCGCGGACCCGCGGACCAGGGGGCGCGCTACCGTGAATGGAGCGGCCGGTCGCGATGGGTGACGCCGCTCGGGAGCTCGACTGCGCTCCAGGCGAACGTCTCGGCATTTCACGACTGGCGCACGCGCGGCACTGCTTTCAGCGCTAACCGAACCAACGGCGCCGACGCCTCCGTGCGGCTCGTCGGGCGCGGCGCTTGGCAGTGGAGCGCGCTCGCCTACTGGCAGTGGCGCAACCTCAGGAGCAGCTTCGCCAGCGTCAGTCCGGGGCGCAGCGTCGCGACGCGTGTGCTGCTCCAGGATTCGGTACCGTCGCACGGGCTCGGCGGAAGCGTGGAAGTGCGCCCGCCGGTGCCGAATGGCATCGAGCTGCGCCTCGGCGCCGACGCGCGCCGCACCGACGGTGAAACGCACGAGCTGTTCACTTACATCGCCGGCGAGCCGACGCGGCGGCGGCGCGCGGGCGGCGAGACCTGGACCAACGGGGCGTTCGCCGAAGCGAGCGTGGCGCTTGGACGCGCGACGCTCACTGCCGGCGGCCGCATCGACCATTGGACGATCACCAACGGTCATTTGTTCGAGCAGCAGATCGCGACGGGCGCGGTGCTGACGGACCAGCATGACCCGAAGCGGCAGGGGTGGCTGCCGACCGCGCGCGGCGGAGTCCTGGCGCCGATCGGCGGCGGCTTTAGCCTGCGCTCGGCGGCTTACCTCGGCTGGCGCTTGCCGACCTTGAACGAGCTGTTCCGCCCGTTCCGCGCGGGCCT
>DATDDW010000388.1:0-2439 GCA_036523615.1 Sphingomicrobium sp. | reverse complement strand
CCAGCCGATCAGCCCGAAGCCGGCGGTCACCATCAGGCACGCCCAGACATACGGGTTCGTTAAGTTCATCCACAGCAGGACGGAGATGAGCACGGCGATGAGGATCAGAAGTCCGCCCATCGTCGGAGTGCCGCGCTTGGCGAGATGGCTGCGCGGCCCGTCTTCGCGGATCGGCTGGCCCTTGCCTTGCGTCGCGCGCAGCCAGCCGATGAACTTGGGCCCGATCATCAGGCCGATGATCAATGCGGTGGCGCTCGCCGCGCCCGCGCGGAAGCTGATGTAGCGGATCAGGTTCAATAGGCCGATGAAGTGCAGCTGGCCGGCGATCACGTAGAGCATGGCAGCCCCTTCACCATGCGCTCGACGAGCTTCGCAAGGCCGACCGAGTTGGATGCTTTGACCAGCACCGCATCGCCGGGGCGGACCATGCGCATCAGCGTCTCCGCGGCGTCGTCGACGCTGCCCGCGCGGCTGATCTCGACGTCGCTCCCAAGTGCCTGCGCCAGCGGATCCATTTCCTCGCCGATGAGGATCAGCCGCTCGACATGGGCTTCGCGGACGGCCGGCGCGATCCCGGCGTGGAGCGCGTCGCTGTGCTCGCCGAGCTCACGCATCGGCCCGAGAACCGCAATCCGCCGCGTCGCCTCGCTCTCGGCGCCGAGGCTTTTCAGCGTCGCCGCCATGGACGCCGGGTTGGCGTTATAGCTCTCGTCGATCAACAGCAGGTCGCCGCCGTCGACCTCGAGCCGATGGCGCTCGCCGCGGCCCTTGATCGCGTGGAG
Organism: Sphingomicrobium sp.; assembly: GCA_036523615.1. Lineage (GTDB taxonomy): Bacteria > Pseudomonadota > Alphaproteobacteria > Sphingomonadales > Sphingomonadaceae > Sphingomicrobium. The sequence continues at coordinate 1,657 of DATDDW010000388.1, read as the reverse complement.
GTCGGCGAGCGCAAGCCCCGCCCGCGCCGCGTCGGCGCCGACCGCTTCGACCGCCGCGAGGACCGCCAGCGCATTGGACACCCAATGCTCGCCGCGCTGCGAAATGGTGAAGGTCAGCTCGCGCTCGAGCAACTCGGCGCTGATCAGGCTGCCGCCGCCTTCCGCCGAGACGGCATGGACCGCGCGCACGTCGGCATCGCCGCCGCCGAACGTAATGATGCGGTCGGCGTGGCGCCGCGCCGCTTTGACCAGCCGGTCGCGATGGGGCGTGTCGTTGGGCAGGATGGCGACTCCGTCGGGCTCGAGCCCCTCGAAGATTTCGGCCTTGGCGTCGGCGATCGCTTCTTCCGAGCCGAGATTTTCGATGTGCGCCGGAGCGATCGCGGTGATCAGCGCAACGTGCGGCCGGACTTGGCGCGTGAGCGCGGCGATCTCGCCCTTGTTGTTCATGCCCATCTCGAACACGCCATATTCGGCGTCGCGCGGCATCCGCGCGAGCGAAAGCGGCACGCCGGTGTGGTTGTTGTAGCTCTTCAATGAGCGGTGGACCTTGCCCGGCGCGTTGCGCTCGAGCGCCGCGTAGAGCGCCTCCTTGGTGCTGGTCTTGCCTACCGACCCCGTCACGCCGAAGATCGTCGCGCGGCTGCGTTGGCGCGAGGCTTTGCCCAGCGCCTGAAGCGCGGCGAACGTATCCTCGACCACGACGTGCGGGCCGCTCACCGGATAACCGACAATCGCCCCTGCGGCGCCGGCAGCGAAGGCCGCATCGACGAACCTGTGGCCGTCATGGGCCGTGCCCGGCATGGCGACGAACAAATCGCCCGCGCCGACTTCGCGGCTGTCGAAGGTCACGCCGGTGACCTCGAACGGCGCGCTTGCGGTCCCGCCGGTCGCCGCGGCGATCTCGTCGGATGTCCAGAGCGCCGTCACGCGGCGCACTCCCGCGCGACCAGCGCATCGTCGAACGGAAGCACCTTGTCGCCGATCACCTGACCGGTCTCGTGGCCCTTGCCGGCGACGAGCACGATGTCGCCGCTGCGCGCGATGCGGATCGCCTCGGCGATCGCTTCGCGCCGGCCCGGCATTTCCATCGCTCCGGGGGCGCCGGCCATGATGTCGGCGCGGATCCGCGCCGGATCCTCGCTCCGTGGATTGTCGTCGGTGACGATCACCACGTCGGACAATCGCGTCGCGACCGCGCCCATTTCCGGCCGCTTGCCCTGGTCGCGGTCGCCGCCCGCGCCGAACACGGTGATCAGCCGCGCGCCTTTGTCCTTGGCGACGTGCGGCCGAAGCGCGGCAATCGCCGCTTCGAGCGCGTCCGGCGTGTGCGCATAATCGATATAGACGGGGACGCTGTCGCGGCTGATCACCGCGCGCTCGAGCCGCCCGCGCACCGGCGCCACGCGCTGCATCGCCGAGAAGGTGTCTTCCCACTCGCCGCCGGTCGCCAGCACCAGCCCCGCCGCAGTGAGCACGTTCGACGCTTGATAGGCGCCGATCAGCGGCAGCGCGAGCCGGAACGATTTGCCCGCATGTTCGAGCTTCAGCGTCTGGCCGAGCGAAGAGGGCGACTGCTCGACCAAGCGAATCGTCTCGCCCGCGCGGCCGATGGTCAGCACCGGGCGCCCGCTCTGCCCCGCGCGTTCGATGACCT
>DATDDW010000387.1:0-4747 GCA_036523615.1 Sphingomicrobium sp. | reverse complement strand
AAGAGTTCGGCCGGGCGATGGAGCGGCTCGGCGTCGGCCGCGACGAGCGCATCGTCGTCTATGACAATAGCCCGATCCACACCGCGGCGCGCGGCTGGTTCACGCTGCGCCACTTCGGTGCGCGCAACGTCGCCGTGCTCGATGGCGGCATGCAGAAATGGCTCGCCGAAGGGCGGCCGACCGAGAGCGGCGAGCCGACGCCGCGCGAGGCGACTTTCGACGCGACGGCGGCCGCGGATGAAATCTTTTCCAAGGAGCAGATTCTCGCCGGCACCGGCTGCGCTCTGGTCGACGCGCGTGGGCGTGGACGGTTCGAAGCGACCGAGCCGGAGCCGCGCGCCGGAATCGCCGGCGGCCACATCCCGGGCGCGCGCAACCTGCCGTTCGGCCAGCTCTACAACGAGGACGGGACGTTCAAGCGCCGCCAGGAGCTCGCGCGAATCTTCGCCGACGCCGGGATCGATCCCGCACGGCCGTTCATCGCCAGCTGCGGTTCAGGCGTGACGGCGACAAGCCTGATCTTCGCCGCGCAACTCATCGGCAGCGATTCCGGGAAGCTCTACGACGGAAGCTGGAGCGAGTGGGGCGCCGATCCCGCGACGCCGAAGGCGGTGGGCCCGGCCTAGCCGAGGACGACGCGCGACACGGCGGCAAGCTCGCGCCGGATTTCGTCGACCAGCGCCTGGCTCGCTTCGGCGCTCGGCTCGCGGCCGTGCTGGCGTTCGGCAAGCAGCGCCTCAAGGCCCGCTGCCGTCGCTTCGACCAAGCTAGCCGAGCGGCGGTCGAAGCAGCGGCGACGGGCATCGTCAGCGCCCTCCCACGCGGCGGCGATCACCGTCTCGTCGGCGTCGGACGCCGGTCCCGAGCCGTAGGGCTCGACCAGGCGCAGCGCGTGGCGGATGCTGGCGAGCCGGCTGACCGCCTCGGCATATGCAGCGGGACGCTCGTGGAGCTGCGGCTGAGGCGCGGACTCGGGAAGCAGGTGAAGCATCCATCCCGGCTACGCCGAGACGGTTAGGAAAACGTGAAGAATTCAGGCGCCTTGCGTGGCGTCGACGTCGCGCAGGATCCAGCCGCGCTGCGGGATCGTCTCGATGAATTCGGCGCCGCCGCTGGCATTGCGCAGCTTCTTCCTCAGCTTCGAGATGAAGACGTCGATGATCTTGGGCTGCGGCTGGTCGTCGGCGCGGCGATAAAGGTGCTTCAACAGCATCGCACGCGTGACGACATTGTTGCGGGCAAAGGCGAGCAGCTCGAGCACGCGATATTCCATCTCGGTGATGCCGATTGGATGCCCATCGATGCGGATCAGCCGCTGCACCTGGTCGACCGCGAGCCGCCCGCCGCACAGGCTCTCGGGCATTTCGCTGCCGCTCGCCTTCAAGGACGCCAGCAGCCGCGAGGCGACTTCCTCGCTGTCCTCGGGCGAGGCGCTGCGCGGGCTGCCGAGCAGTGCCTGCTGCAGGTCGGCAAGGATCTTGTGCGCTTCCTCGACCAGCCGCGCGCCTTCGTCGAACCGGCGCCGCGAGCGGTCGAGCAGCGACTCGATGTCGACGAGGCGTGCCGAAAGATTGGGTTCAGCCATCTTATCTCGTCTCTGCTTCCCTCGCCCTCTCTTACTGCCCGATCTGCGCGGAAGCGATGGCCGAGTTCGCCACCGGCGCGGAAAGGATCTGCAGGGTCGCCGGGCCCTTGTCGACGACGCGAGTATCCGGATCCCAGACAGTCGAGCGGATGCCGATCGGCGCATCGCCGCGGCCGGCCTGGTCGAGCAGGCTCGTCTCGCCCGGGCTGCGCGGCGCCGGTCCGCCGAAGAGGGCATCGATCGCCTGCTGCTGCGCTTCGCCGGCGCTGAGCCCCGCGGTGCCCGCCACCGGCGGCGCCAGGTTGAAGTCAGGCGGGATGATCAGCGGCGCGTTGCGCGCGACGGCGAATTCGTCGGGCGTCGCACGGCGACCGGTGAGCGACGCGCAGCCGCTGGTCGCAAGGGCAGCGACCAGCGCGAGGGCAGTCAGGGCTTTACGCATGTTCTTGTATCTCCTTGGGGTCCGAACCCTCTGCACGATCCTTACGGGTGACGAACGCGCGCAGCAACAGGATCACGACGGCAATGCTAATCGCCGCGTCGCCGACATTGAAGACCAAAAAGGGCCGAAAGGTCCCGAAGTGGAGGTCGGCGAAGTCGACGACATAGCCGTAGCGCGCGCGGTCGAGGATGTTGCCGAGTGCTCCGCCGAGCACCATGCCGAGCGCCGCCTGGTCGACGCGGTTCTTCTCGCGGCCGATCCACACGGCGACGCCGATCGCGATCGCGCTGGTCAGCCCGACGAGCATCCAGCGCCCGACGGGATTAGTCGCGTTCAACAGGCCGAGCGAAATACCTTCATTCTGGGTGTAAGTTAGGTTGAAGATCGGCAGCAGCACCAGCTGGTCGCCGATTTGGGTCAAGTGCAGTGGGCCGGTGACCAGCGCCTTGGCGAGCTGGTCGAGAATGAACACCAGCAGCGCGACGGCGAAGCCCAGGCGGTATCTAGCCATTCACCACCTCGTCGCAGCGCGCGCAAAGGCCGCCGTCGGCCTTCACCTCGGGAAGCAGCCGCCAGCAGCGTCCGCATTTGTGGTTGGTCGTCTTGCCCACGCTGAACTCTTGCCCTTGATGAACTGCAGAGACGATGAACAGCTCGGCCAAATCCGGGGCCGAGGCCGGAAGCTCGGGCAGGGCCACTTCGGCTTCGAGGCTCGACCCCACGACCTTGTCCCGCCGTAGCGGCTCGATCGCTTCGGTGACCTGGGCGCGCAGCGCGCGCAGCTCCGCCCACTTGGCCTCGTCGGCATCCACCTGCGGCACCACCGGCCATTCGAGCAGGTGCACCGAGCCGCCCTCGGGAAAGCGCGTCCCCCACACTTCCTCGCTGGTGAAGACCAGCACCGGCGAGAGCCAGCGCACCAGCGCATGAAACAAGGTGTCGAGCACGGTGCGATAGGCGCGCCGCTTCGGGTCCGACGGCGCGTCGCAATAGAGGCTGTCCTTGCGGATATCGAAATAGAAGGCGCTTAGATCCTCGTTGCAGAAGTCGGTCAGCGCGCGGACGTAGCTGTTGAAGTCGAAGTCATCGACCGCGTTCCTCAGCTCCTGGTCGAGCTCGGCGGTCAGGTGGAGCATGTAGCGCTCGAGCTCGGGATATTGCGCGACATCGTCGAGCCGCTCCGCGTCGCTGAACCCGTCGAGCGCGCCGAGCAAATAGCGGAAGGTGTTCCTGAGCTTGCGGTACTGGTCGGCGACTCCGGCGAGGATCTCCTTCCCGATCCTATGGTCCTCCGTGAAGTCGACGCTCAAGGCCCACAGGCGCAGGATGTCCGCGCCATATTCCTTCATCAGGTCGAGCGGGCTCACCGTATTGCCCAGGCTCTTGGACATTTTCATGCCCCTGGCGTCCATGGTGAAGCCGTGGGTCAGCACCGCATTGTAGGGCGCCCGGCCGCGCGTCCCGCAGCTTTCGAGCAGGCTCGACTGGAACCAGCCCCGGTGCTGGTCGGAGCCCTCGACATAGATGTCGGCGGGCCAGCGTTCCTCGGGCCACTGGCCGCTTTCGAGCGTGAACACGTGGGTGCAGCCGCTGTCGAACCAGACATCGAGGATATCGGTCACCATCTCGTAATCTTGCGCGTTGCGGTTGCCGAGGAAAACAGGCGCATTGTCCGCGTCCCAGGCGTCGACGCCCTCTTTCCTGAACGCCTCGACGATGCGCTGATTGACCTCGCGGTCGACCAGCAGCTCGCCCGATTTCCGCTCGACGAACAAGGCAATCGGCACCCCCCACGCGCGCTGGCGGCTGATCACCCAGTCCGGCCGCTGCTCGACCATCGCGCCCAGGCGGTTGCGGCCCTTTTTCGGGACGAAGCGGGTGGCGGCAATCGCGTTCATAGCGAGGGAGCGAAGCGTCGCCGCGCCATTGCCGGTCGGGTCCGCGCCCCCCTCATTGTCCCACCTCTGTTCGGCGCGGGTCTCGGCCGACAAATGCGGCAGCGGCTTGTCCATGGCGATGAACCACTGCGGCGTGCAGCGGTAGATCACCTTGGCCTTCGACCGCCACGAATGCGGGTAGCTGTGTTGGAAGTCGGCGCTTGCGGCGAGCAACGCGCCAGCCTCGCTCAGGTCCGAGCAGATCGGCCCGTCGGGCGCGTTGAACTTGGCGTTGATCACGCTGCCCTGTCCGCCAAGCCACAGCCAGTCGGGCCGGTAGAAGCCGCCCGCATCGACCGCGAACACCGGGTCGATGCCGTTCGCCTTGCACAGCTCGAAATCGTCCTCGCCATGGTCGGGCGCCATGTGGACGAGGCCCGTGCCCTGGTCGGTGGTGACGAAGTCGCCCGGGAGGAACGGCCGCGGCTTGGCGAAGAACCCCCCAAGCTTGTGCATCGGGTGGCGGGCAATCGTGCCGGCGAGCTCCGAACCCTTCAGGTGTTTGACGGGCTGAAGATGCGCGTGTCCGCTCCGCTCCTTGAAGGCGCCGATCAGGGGTTCGGCGACGAGTATATGTTCGCTCTCGGCCGAGAGCAGCACGTATTCGACGTCCGGATTGTAGGCGATCGCCTGGTTGACCGGGATCGTCCACGGCGTGGTGGTCCACACCACCGCATAAGCGCCGACCAGCTCCGGGATCGGGCTCTCGACGATCGCGAACGCCACATCGATCTGGGTCGAGACGATGTCCTCATATTCGATCTCGGCCTCGGCTAGCGCGGT
>DATDDW010000386.1:0-4681 GCA_036523615.1 Sphingomicrobium sp. | reverse complement strand
CAATCAGGAACGCGCCGTTCGACTGCTTGGCGAAGCCGTAGACCATGCTCAGCCCGAGGCCGCTGCCCTTGCCCATTTCCTTGGTCGTGAAGAACGGCTCCATCACCTTTTCGAGCAGATCGGGTGCGATTCCGGTGCCCTCGTCCTTGACGGCGATCCGCACGTACTCGCCCGTCGCCAGCATAGGCGGCCCGTTAGCCCCCACGCGCCGGTTCTCGGCAGTTATGACCACGGTGCCGCCGGACGGCATCGCGTCGCGGGCATTGATGATCAGATTGACCATGGCGAGTTCGAGCTGCGCCTGATCGGCGAAGACGTTCCACACCGACTTGTCGATCGGCCATTCGATATGAACGAGCCCGCCGAGGGTATGGGCGAGGAGATCGGACACCGCGTCCTGCAGCGAGGCGAGCTCGATCGGCTTAGGCTCGAGTCTTTGGCGGCGCGCGAAGGCGAGCAGCCGCCGCACCAGCTCGCTACCTTGTTCGGCGGCGCGCTTGGTCATGCTCAGCAGGCGCTCCTGCTCGGTGCCGAGCTTCGCCCGCCGTTCGAGCAGGCTCAGGCCGCCGATGACCGCCGCCAGGAGATTGTTGAAGTCGTGGGCAATGCCGCCGGTCAGCTTGCCGATCGCGTCCATCTTTTGCGCCTGGATGAGCTGACTCTCGAGCGAGCGTTGCTCGGAAATGTCGGTGATTGTGCCGGCGAACTCGACAGGCCGTCCATCGCCGTCCTTGAGCAGTACCGCCTGATCGAGGAAGTGCTTGTACGTCCCGTCCGCGCAGCGCCAGCGATACTCGATCGCCTGCCGCCCCGATTTGCTCCGCTCCCTAAAGGCGGCGCGGATCCTGCCGCGGTCGTCCGGATGCAGACGCCGGCTCCACAGGCGCGGCTTTTCGAGGAGCAGTTCGTAGGTGAATCCCGTCATCGCCTCGAGGTCGCCGCTCAGGTAGCTTGGGATACGGCGCCGGGAATCGTACGGCTCGAGGTAGAGGACCATCGGCAGCGACTGGATGATGGCGGCCTGGCGCTGCTCGGCCCGCCGCAGCTCCTGCTCGGCACGCAGGCGCTCGGCGTTGGCGCGCAGATTGGCATCGAGCAGGGCTTGCTCGTGGCGGGCCTTGAATTCGATCTCCTTCGACTTCTCGAAGAGATCGACGAACACCGCGACTTTCGAGCGCAGGATGATCGGATCGACCGGCTTGAACACATAGTCGACCGCGCCCATCGAATAGCCGCGGAGCAGGTGCTCCGCTTCCTTGTTCACAGCCGAGAGGAAGACGATCGGAATGCCCTTGGTCTGGTCGCGGCTGCGGATGGTCTGGGCGGTCTCGTAGCCGTCCATACCGGGCATGTAGACGTCGAGCAGGATCACCGCGAACTCGCCCCGCAGCAGGTGCCGCAAAGCCTCTTCGCCCGAGCGGGCGAGCACGACGTCGCCGAGGTCCTCGAGGACGGTCGCGAGCGCGAGCAGGTTGCGCTCGTCGTCGTCGACCAGGAGCACGCGCGCCCGCTCGCTCGGCGCTTGCGCGAGCGCTGGCTCGGCCTCGGGAAGAGGCGGCAGCGGCATCTCTCCCAAAGGTTCGTTCACGGCCCTATTCCGCCGCCTCGAGCGGAACCGGTTCGGCGGCGGCCGCCTGGGCTTCGCGCGACCGAGCGACACACACCCGCACCAGGGCCAGGAGGAGCTCGATGTCGACCGGCTTGGCGATATAGTCGGAGGCGCCCGCGTCGAGGCACTTCTGGCGGTCGCCTTTCATCGCTTTCGCCGTCACGGCGATCAACGGCAGGTCGGCGAGCTCCGGCCGCTGACGGATCTGCCGCATCGTCTCATAGCCGTCCATGTCGGGCATCATGATGTCGATCAGCGCCACATCGACGCCCGGCGTTTGCTCGAGGATCAGGATTCCGTCCTTGCCCCGCTCGGCGTGGAGAACCTCGACGTTGTGGCTCTCGAGGACGCTGGTCAGCGAGAAGATGTTGCGGATGTCGTCGTCGACGATCAGCACCTTGGCGCCGGCAAGTTCGGGCACCGGCCGCGGCCCGCGCGACGCCTCGCCATCCTTCTTGCGCTTGCGCGGCTTCTTCCCGGCTTCGCCGAGGAGCTCCTTGAACACGCGCACGAGCTCGGCCCGCTCGGCCGGCTTTTCGGTGATCCCGAAGGCGCCCATGGCGCTCGCCGAGCGGCTCCGGTCGATGCCCGACACGACGTGGACCGGAATATGGCCGATTTCCGGATCGTGCTTCAAAAGATCGAGCAGGACGAACCCGTCGATATCGGCCAGGCCGAGATCGAGCGTGATCGCGCTCGGCTGAAGCTTGCGCGCCATCGCCAGCGTGCCCGCGCCGGCAGTCGACACGACGCCCTTGAGCCCCGCCTCGTGCGCGGCGTCGAGCAGGATCGAGGCGAAGGTCGGGTCGTCCTCGACGATCAGCACGAACGGGTCCTTGCCCAGCTCGTCGCGATCGTCGCTGACTTCGAAGCCGGTCGGAAGCGCCGTCGGAACGACCGCGCCGCTATTGTCGTAGCGTGCGGACGTGGCGGAGGGGCTGGGGCCGATCGCCGGCTCGACGGCCTCAAGCGGCACGTAGAGGGTGAATGTCGAACCTTCGCCCGGTGTCGAGCGGACCTGGAGCTCGCCGCCCAGCAACCGCGCGATTTCGCGGCTGATCGACAGGCCGAGACCAGTGCCGCCGTATTTGCGGCTGGTCGTGCCGTCGGCCTGCTGGAATGCCTCGAAGATCAGCTTCTGCTTGTCCTCGGGGATGCCGATGCCGGTATCGGTCACCGCGATCTCGATCGCCCGCTCAGCGGTACGAAGCACCGGGTGATGGGCGCTCCAACCCTTTTCGGCGCAGTTGACGCTGAGGGTTACGCCGCCTCGCGAGGTGAACTTGAAGGCGTTCGACAGGAGGTTGAGCACGACCTGCTGGAGCCGCTTCTCGTCGGTGCGGATGGTCTGCGGAAGCTTGGCATCGAACTTGACGTTGAAATCGAGGCCCTTGTCCGCAGCGAGCTGCCGGAACGTGCGCTCCATGTGCTGCTTCAAATGCTGCATCGGCATCTCGCCGACCTCGATCGTCACCGTCCCCGATTCGATCTTCGACAGGTCGAGGATGTCGTTGATGAGGTTGAGAAGGTCCGACCCGGCCGAGTGGATCGTCCTGGCGAACTCGACCTGCTTCTCAGTGAGGTTCGCCTGCGCGTTGTCGGCGAGCAGCTTCGACAGGATGAGCAGCGAATTGAGCGGCGTCCTCAGCTCGTGGCTCATGTTGGCAAGGAATTCCGACTTGTATTTGGACGTGAGCGCCAGCTGCTCGGCTTTCTCCTCGAGCGCACGGCGCGCCATTTCGATCTCGAGGTTCTTCGCTTCGACCTGCTTCTTCTCGTTCTCGAGCAGCTGCGCTTTCTCCTGAAGTTCCTCGTTGGTCGCGTGCAGCTCCTGCTGCTTGCGGGTGAGCTCGGTCTGCCGCGACTGAAGCTCCTGCGTCAGCAGTTGTGATTGCTTGAGCAGGCCCTCGGTGCGCATCGTGGCGGCGATCGTGTTCAACACGATGCCGACCGATTCCATCAGCTGGTCGAGGAAGCTTTGGTGGGTCTCGTTGAACTCGTTGAACGATGCGAGCTCGATCACCGCTTTGACTTCGTCCTCGAACAGCGCGGGCAGGATGTTGACGTTGGCCGGCTTGGCATTGCCGAGGCCGGAGCCGATGCGGATGAAGTCGGGCGGCACGTCCTTCAACAGGATCGGCCGGCGGTCGGCGGCGGCCTGGCCGATCAGGCCCTCGCGCAGGTCGAACTTCTGCTTGAGCTGATCGGCGCTCTCGGCGCCGTAGCTGGCGACCAGCTCGAGCTTGGTCTCTTCTTCTTCGCGCTTGGTCACGTAGAACACGCCGTATTGCGCGTTCACCAGTGGCGCGAGCTCGCTCATGATCAGGTTCGACACGGTCGCGAGGTCGCGCTCACCCTGGAGCATTCGGCTGAAGCGGGCGAGGTTGGTCTTAAGCCAATCCTGCTCCGCATTCTTCAGCGTCTGCTCTTTGAGGTTCGAGATCATCTCATTGATCGTGTCCTTGAGCGCGGCCATCTCGCCGGACGCCTCGACCGCGATGAAGCGGGTGAGGTCGCCCTGAGTCACGGCCGTCGCCACTTCGGCAATCGAGCGGACCTGGTTCGTGAGGTTCGCGGCGAGCTGGTTCACGTTGTCGGTGAGGTCGCGCCACAGGCCGGCGGCGCCGGGCACGCGCGCCTGGCCGCCGAGCTTGCCTTCGATACCCACCTCGCGGGCCATGTTGGTGACCTGGTCGCCGAAGGTCGACAGCGTATCGATCATGAAGTTGATGGTGTCGGCGAGCGCGGCGATCTCGCCCTTCGCGTCGACGGTCAGCTTGCGCTTCAAATTGCCCTGCGCGACCGCGGTCACGACCTCGGCGATCCCGCGCACCTGGTTCGTCAGGTTGGTCGCCATCAGGTTGACGTTGTCCGTCAGGTCCTTCCAGGTACCGCCGACACCAGGCACGGCGGCCTGGCCGCCGAGCTTTCCTTCGGTGCCGACCTCGCGCGCCACGCGAGTCACTTCGGACGCGAAGGCGTTCAGCTGGTCGACCATGGTGTTTATGGTGTTCTTGAGGGCGAGAATTTCGCCTTTGACGTCGACGGTGATTTTCTTGGACAGGTCGCCCT
>DATDDW010000385.1:0-3442 GCA_036523615.1 Sphingomicrobium sp. | reverse complement strand
GCCGCGTTCGCTGATCCTCGAGCCGACGCGCGAGCTGGCAATGCAGGTCGCGGAGAACTTCGAGAAATACGGGAAATACCACCCGCTATCGATGGCGCTGCTGATGGGCGGCGTGCAGATGGGCGACCAGGTGAAGGCGCTGGAAAAGGGCGTCGACGTGCTGATCGCCACGCCAGGCCGGCTGATGGACCTGTTCGGCCGCGGAAAGATCATGCTGACCGACTGCAAGCTGCTGGTGATCGACGAAGCCGACCGGATGCTCGACATGGGCTTCATCCCCGACATCGAGGAGATCTGCTCGAAGCTGCCGAAGTCGCGCCAGACTTTGCTGTTCTCGGCGACGATGCCGCCGCCGATCCAGAAGCTCGCCGCGAAATTCCTCAACGAGCCGAAGCGCGTCGAGGTCGCCCGGCCAGCGACCGCCAACATCAATATCGATCAGCGGCTGGTCGAGGTTGCGGCCGACAAGAAGAAGGACGCGCTCAAGGACCTGCTGAGGTCCGACGAGGTCAGGAATGCGATCGTCTTCTGCAACCGCAAGACGACGGTGCGTGAGCTCGCCAGCAGCCTCAAGCGCGCGCACTTTGCCGCCGGGCAGATCCAGGGCGACATGGACCAGTCGCAGCGCATCGCCGAGTTCGATCGGTTCAAGAAGGACGAGATCAACATCCTCGTCGCCTCCGACGTCGCCGCGCGCGGGCTCGACGTCAAAGGCGTGAGCCACGTCTTCAACTTCGACGTTCCGTGGCAGCCCGATGATTATGTGCACCGAATCGGGCGCACCGGCCGCGCCGGCGCGACGGGAATCGCAATCACGCTCGCCACCAAGGCCGACGCCGAGCTGATCGACCGGATTGAAAAGCTCACCGGCCAGAAGATCGCGCGCATGGACCGCAAGGGCGGCGCGGCGGCAGAGCAGCCGCCAAAGCATGAGCGGAGGGCCAAGACTGAACGACGTCGTCCGGAAAGACCGTCGGAGCGGCGAGAACCCAAGCCTCAGCCACAGCCTAGGCCCGCACCGAAGCCGGGGCCCGATGCCAAGCGGGAGCGCTCACCCGTCGTCGAGGACATCAAGGGCGAGTGGAACGGCCCGCTGCCGAGCTTCCTCTCCAAAAGCGCGGGCTGAAACTGGGCACAGCCCTGACACTGGAAAGCGACGCTACCGGTTCCTAGCTCCTTGCGGGCTGCGCAACGAAGGAACCGCGATGACCGAATACGTACCTCCCAAAGTCTGGAAATGGGAACAGCCGAGCGGCGGCCAGTTCGCCAACGTCAACCGCCCCATCGCCGGCCCTACGCACGACCAGCAACTTCCCGTCGGCAAGCACCCGTTCCAGCTCTACTCGCTCGCCACTCCCAACGGGCAGAAAGTCTCGATCATGTTCGAGGAGCTGCTCGAGAAGGGGCATAGCGACGCCGAATATGACGCGTGGCCGATCCGCATCGGCGAGGGCGACCAGTTCGGCAGCCGCTTCGTCGACGTGAACCCCAATTCGAAAATCCCCGCACTTCTCGACCGCAGCGGCCCCGAGCCGATCCGCGTCTTTGAATCGGGCGCGATCCTTCTCCACCTGGCGGAGAAGTTCGGCGAGTTCCTTCCCACCTCGGGGCCCGAGCGCGCCGAGACCCTCTCCTGGCTGTTCTGGCAGGTCGGCGCTGCGCCGTTCCTCGGCGGCGGCTTCGGCCATTTCTTCGTCTACGCGCCCGAGAAGTTGGAATATCCGATCAACCGCTACGCGATGGAAGCAAAGCGGCAGTTCGACGTCCTCAACCGGCGCCTCGCGCAGAGTGAGTACATCGCCGGCAGCGACTATACGATTGCCGATATCGCGATCTGGCCATGGTACGGCGGCATCGCGCTTGGGCGATCCTATGCCGGCGCGGACGAGTTCCTCGCCACGCACGAGTATGAGCATGTGATGCGCTGGGCGCTTGAGATTGACGCGCGTCCGGCCGTGAAGCGCGGGCGAATCGTCAACAAGCTGAGCGGCGAGGAGCATGAGCAGCTCCACGAGCGCCACGACCGCAGCGATTTCGAGCTGAGGACCGAGGACAAAATCAAGGGCCTTGCGCCCGAACAGGCCGAGGCGGTCAGGGACGACGCAATCTAGTTCGAGCCACGGTAGCGCTGCAGGAATTCGCTGGCGAAGGACTGCAGCCGCTGCCCGGCGATTGCCTCGCGGAGCGCCTGCATCAGGCGCTGGTAGAACCACAAATTGTGCTGCGTCATCAGCATCGCGCCGAGGATCTCGCCCGATTTCACCAAGTGGTGGACATAGGCGCGGCTGAACTGCCCGCAGGCGGGACACGGGCAGCCGGGTTCGATCGGCTCCTGATCCTCTGAAAACCGGGCATTGCGGAGGTTGAGCGGCCCGTCGGCGGTGAACGCCTGGCCGGTCCGCCCCGAGCGCGTCGGAAGCACGCAATCGAACATGTCGATCCCGCGCACCACCGCCTCGATGATATCGTCGGGCTTGCCCACGCCCATCAGGTAGCGCGGCTTGTCGGCCGGCAGCATCTCGACGGCGAAATCGAGGCAGCCGAGCATTGCCTCCTGCCCTTCCCCCACCGCGAGGCCACCGACGGCGTAGCCGGCGAAGCCGATGTCGATCAGCGCCTCGGCGGACGCCCGGCGCAGCCCCTCGTCGAGCGCGCCCTGCTGGATACCGAAGATCGCCGCACGCTGCGCATGCTCGCCGCCGCGGTCGAACTCTTCCTTGCTGCGTTTTGCCCAGCGCACGGAGCGCTCCATCGCTTCGCGCTGCACCTGCGCCGGCGAGCTCGCCGGCACCAGCTGGTCGAACTGCATCACGATGTCGCTGTCGAGCAGCCGCTGGACCTCGATCGAGCGCTCGGGGCTCAGCATGTGACGCGACCCGTCGAGGTGGCTGGCGAAAGCGACGCCCTCCTCCGTAACCTTGGTCAGCTCGGCGAGGCTCATCACCTGATAGCCGCCGCTGTCGGTCAAGATCGGCCGCTCCCAGCCCATGAACCTGTGCAGTCCGCCCAGCTTCGCGATGCGCTCGGCGCCGGGGCGGAGCATCAGATGATAGGTGTTGCCGAGGATGATGTCGGCGCCGGACGCGCGCACTTCCTCCGGGCGCATCGCCTTGACCGTGGCAGCGGTACCGACCGGCATGAACGCCGGCGTGCGGATCTCGCCGCGCTGCATGACGATGACCCCGGTCCGCGCGGCGCCGTCAGTCGCTGCAATGCTGAACGAAAAGCGGGTCACGTATGGCGTTCCGGCAGCAACAAGCTCGCGTCACCGTAGGAATAGAAGCGGTAGCCCGCGTCGATCGCGTGGGCATAGGCCGCCTTCATCACGTCGAGGCCCATCAGCGCGCTGACCAGCATGAACAAGGTGGAGCGCGGCAGGTGGAAGTTCGTGATCAGCCCGTCGATCGCCTTGAAGCGGTAGCCGGGCGTGATGAAGATCGCC
>DATDDW010000384.1:0-4803 GCA_036523615.1 Sphingomicrobium sp. | reverse complement strand
ATTGCGTGATGACTCAGCGCTCAAAGGCGGGCGGGATGACCAAGGGGCGTTATCTGGGACGAACGACGATCAGCGGCCCCGTCTCGCTCTACGGCTCGATGATCGAAGGCACCGTCATCGTCGACGGCAAGCCGGTGCCGCGCGGCCCGGTCGGGGTCAAACCGTGGTGACGGCGCCGCCGATCGTTCGCGAGTAGCCGGTGAACTCGGCGACGGCGCGTCCATCGCCGGCGCGCACCGCGACGCGCGTCACCCCCGCACGGCCTTCGCGCGCCACCTCCTGCGCTTCCGCAGTCAGCGTTTCGCCCTCCTGGACCTTGTCGAGGAAGACGATCGAGGCTTGCGCCGCCATGCTCGCATGGTTGGCGCCATTGCACACATAAGCAAAAGCGCTGTCGGCGAGCGCGAAGATCATTCCGCCATGGGCGAAGCCGTGGCCGTTAAGCATGTCGGCGCGGACCACCATCGACACCCGCGCATAGCCGGCGCGGACCTCGTCGAGCTTCAGGTCCCAGGCGGGGCCGGTGCCCTCGGCCGCAAGCATGGTCTGGGCGACGCGTTTCGCGAGTTCGTTTGCGTCCACGCCACCTCCTTCGCTAGGCGGCAGCGCATGGCTTACGAGACCATCGACTTCAAGGTCGACGGCGCGATCGCGACGATCACGCTCAGTCGCCCCGACAAGCTCAACAGCTTCACCGCGCAAATGCACGAGGAGCTGCGCGACGCGCTCGCCAGCCTCGGCGAAGCGCGCGTGCTGGTGCTGACGGGCGCCGGACGCGGCTTTTGCGCCGGACAGGATTTGAACGACCGCGCGGTGAGCTCGGGCGACGCGCCGGTCGATCTCGGAGTCACGGTCGAGACCTGCTGGAACCCGCTGATCCGCACTCTCACCTCGCTGCCCCAGCCCGTAATCGCGCGCGTCAACGGAGTCGCGGCGGGCGCCGGCGCGAACATTGCGCTCGCCTGCGACATCGTCGTCGCGGCGAAGTCGGCCAAGTTCATCCAGAGCTTTTCGGCGATCGGCCTCATCCCCGACAGTGGCGGCACTTGGGTGCTGCCGCGGCTGGTCGGCCAAGCGCGCGCGCTTGGCCTTGCGCTCACCGGCGACCCGCTCCCGGCCGAGCAGGCCGCCGAGTGGGGGTTGATCTGGAAAGCGGTTGACGATGCCGCCCTCGACAGCGAGGTCGAGGCGATCGCCAACAAGCTGGCGTCGCTCCCGCCGCTCGGTCTTGCCGCGATCAAGGACATGATCCGGTCGAGCTGGCAGTACAGCCTCGACGAGGAGCTCGAGCGCCAGGCCGGCGCAATGCGCCGGCTCGGCTTCACTGACGATTATCGCGAAGGCGTCGCCGCGTTCCTCGAAAAGCGCCCGCCCAAGTTCACGGGGCGGTGATCAGCTCCGCGAATTTGGCAAGGTCGATATTGCCGCCAGAGACGACGCAAACGATCGGGTCCTCGCCTGCCTTGCCGGTGAGCGCCGCGGCGAGCGCCAGCGCACCCGCTCCTTCCGCGATGGCGCGCGAACGCTCGGCGATCAGCCGCATGGCCTCGCGCGTCTGATCGAGCGTGACGACGATCGATTCATCGGCGATCGGCCGCATCCGCTGCCACATCCGCTCCGTGACGCTCTTGCCGCCGGCACCGTCGACGAAGGACGCCTGCCAGTCGGCAAAGCGCTGTGGCGCACCCTGCTCGAGTGAGTGGGCGTAAGGTGCTGCCGTTTCGGGCTCCGCGCCGATGATCCGAGCGTCAGGTCGAAGCGCCTTGATTGCGCTGCCGACGCCGGTGATCAGCCCGCCGCCGCCGATCGCCGCGATCACCGTTCGGACCTCCGGCAGATCCTCGACGATCTCCAGCCCCATGGTGCCGTGGCCGGCGATGAAATCGTGATTGTCGAAGGGATGGACGAAGGTCCCGTTCATCCCCTCGAACGAATGTGATTCGGCCGCCACCCACGCCTGTTCGTAAGAGACCGGAACAATGGTCGCGCCGAGCGCGCGCATCCGGTCGAGCTTGGTCTGCGGCGCGGTTTCGATCGCCACAACGCTGCACGGCACGCCGAACTCCCGCGCCGCATAAGCGACGCCCTGCCCGGCATTGCCGGCGCTGATCGTCCACACGCCGCGCGCTCGCTCCTCGTCCGACAGCTTGGCGACAGCATTGGCCGCGCCGCGGATCTTGTAGGCGTTGGTCGGCTGCAGGTTCTCGAGCTTGAGGTAGATCCCGTCGTCGAACTTCACGAGCGGCGTGCGCAGCACCGTCCCGGCGATGCGCGACCGCGCGTCCTCGATGTCCGCGAGCGAAATCGGCCGTACCCGGTCCAGCATTGGCAGATCCTTCGAACGTGCGGCGAGCGGCGCCTTGTAAGAGCGCCGCCGGGACTCTCAAGCGCCCACGTGCTTACATGCCGCTGCAACTCTCCCGATTGTCGTCCGTTACGCTGTTCAAACAACAATGGAGGCACGTCGTGGGTCTAATCCTCATCATTCTGCTGATCCTGCTGTTGGTCGGTGCGCTGCCGCGATGGGGCTACAGCAGCGGCTGGGGCTACGGCCCGTCGGGCCTCCTCGGCCTCATCCTGATCATCATTCTGATCCTCGTGCTGCTCGGCCGGATTTAGTCGGCAGTAAGTCCTAGCGTAGCAAGCCTGGCGACCGCCTCGGCAGCCATGTCGCGCGGTCCGCCAGCGCGACGCGCAGGTCCGCGACCAGCGCAGTGAAGCTCGGCGCCGCGAGCAGGCACATGGCGACTATCCCCGCCGCTGCACAAAGTGCGCCGAGGAGCGCGGGGTACGGGTCGTAGAAGAAATAGATATAGGTCAGGTGCGACAGGATCGACGCCAGCTGCACCGCGCGCACCGCGAAAGCGGCCGGCCGGTTGCTGATCGTCAGGGCCAGCGCCAGCGTGCTCACGTCGCCGAGGAAATAATAGCGTTCGAGCATCTTGGGCAGCAGGAACGGAATAACGGTCCCGGCCAACGCGGCGAGGAGGATCAGCAGCCGCGGGTCGCGCGCCCCGCGGGCGGCAAGCCCGGCGATGATCACGGCGGCAGCTCCCGCTGCGGCATAGCCGACAATGAAGAAATGCCGCGCGGCGTGATCGGCGAACATCGTCCCGAACATCCATGGATTGGCAAGGCGTCCGGGAAGCTGATCGAGCGACGCCTGATCGAGGTAGACCGTGAGCAGCTTCGTCGCCGGCCAGCCGAGCGCCCAGGCGGGCGCCAGCGTCGCCAGGAACACGAGTGCCGGCACCGCCCACTGATAGAGCGGTGCGCGCCGCCCGATCATCGCGCCGACGATCACCGGAGCGATGAACGCCGCCTGCGCCTTGAAGGCGATCGCGATTCCGCACCAGACCATCGAGCGTAGCGTGTGCCCGCGGCACATCGCGGCAAGTGCGAACAGGCACGAGCCGGCCCACAGTGCGTCGCATTGGCCGAGCAGCGCATCGTTGAAGATGACGCTGGGAAGCACCAGCACGAGCAATGCGCCCTGCCATTTGGCGCCCGCCGCCTTGAGCAGGTCGATGAGCGCGAATGTCAGGAACAGGGTTCCCGCGACCGACAGCAGCTTGATGATCGTCATCGCCGGCAGCAAGCCGTGGGCCAGCGAGCCGACCGCCAGCATATAAAGGTACAGCGGCTCGTAATTGCTGAACGGGTGCGCGAATGCCTTGATTGGCCCGTAGTGAACGATGTGCGCGAACCACGGCTCGAGGAAGATCGACATGTCCGGCGGCCGCTTGGGGAAGCAAACCACTCGGGCAAATGCGGCCAAGAGCAGAATCGCGACGATCTGCGCCCGTGACGGCGCCACTTGCGACCGCTCGTCGGCGGGTTTCGCCAGGGAAAGCGAGGCTGTGCTGGCCATGACCAGCGCTTCTGCCAGCCGCGCCTTAAAATAATCTTGTCCGCGGGCGCGGCGCGCGCGAATGACGCCTGTCCTTCTCAAGGTACCGCGATGAAAACTCCGCAGCTGTTGAACTATGAGCGCGACCGCTGGGTCGCCGGCGACGGCAATGTCGAGCTGGTCAGCGCGATCGACGGAGCGCCGGTGGCGGTCGGCGGCTCGGGCGGTCTCGATTTCGGCGCCATGCTCCGCCACGCGCGGGACGTCGGCGGGCCGGCGCTGCGCAAGCTGACGTTCCATGAGCGCGCGCGGATGATCAAGGCGCTCGGGCTCGCCATCATGGCGCGCAAAGAGGAGCTGTACGAGCTCAATTATTTGACCGGCGCGACGCGCAAGGACGGATGGATCGACATCGAAGGCGGTGCCGGGACCTTGTTCTCCTTCTCGTCCAAGGGCCGGCGCGAGTTGCCCGACGCGCATGTACTGCTCGACGGCCAGCTCGAGGGCCTGTCGAAGAAGGGCACGTTCGTCGGCCAGCACATCTACACGCCACTCCAGGGCGCGGCGGTGCACATCAACGCGTTCAATTTCCCCGTGTGGGGAATGCTCGAGAAGCTCGCGCCGACTTTGCTCGCCGGCGTTCCCGCGATCGTCAAACCGGCGTCGGCGACCTCCTATCTGACGGAAGCGGCGTTCAAGATCATGATCGAGGCGAGGATCCTGCCGCCGGGGGCGATCCAGTTGATCGTCGGCAGCGTCGGCGACCTGTTCGACCACCTCACCGGCCAGGACGTCGTCAGCTTCACGGGCTCGGCGCACACCGCGCTGAAGCTGCGCACGCACCCCACCGTCATTCGCGAATCGGTGCGCTTCGTCGCCGAGCAGGACAGCCTCAACGCTTCGCTGCTCGGTCCCGATGCTGCGCCCGGCACGCCCGAGTTCGACCTGTTCGT
>DATDDW010000383.1:0-8023 GCA_036523615.1 Sphingomicrobium sp. | reverse complement strand
GAAGGCAAAGAAGGACGGCGGCGATCCGCGCCCGCCCAATTGCTGGCACCGGACCGTCGAGCAGGCGATGATCGCCGCCGGCGCTGACCCGCAAGAGCACGAGTGGGGTCCAGCGCTCCGCTACGGCTCGGACGCGCCGGTGCGAACTGCAAAGCCGAAGAAGAAGGGCGATGTCGCGCCCGCTAACGTGCCAGACTGGGCAAAACGCCCGGCACCGCCCGAAGCTCGGCCGCCGCGGCCGCTCGCCCCGTCGGCCATCGCCGCCGATGACGAGGTGGCTCCGCCCCCGAGCGAGGCGATGCGCGCAGCGGCGCTTCGCGGCACATGGATTCACCAGCTGCTCGAGCGATTGCCCGCGGTCGACCCAGCTGCCCGCGCCGAGGCGGCTGCGCGGTGGCTGGAGCGCGCAGCGAGGCTGACCCACGGCGCAGCGCGCGACGAAATCGTCGACCAGGTCTGTTCGATGATCGGCGATCCCGTGTTTGCCCCGCTGTTCGGGCCCGGTTCGCTCGGCGAAGCGCCGCTTGCGGCCACGCTTCCAGACGGCCGGGTGATCGCCGGGACGGTCGATCGGCTGCTGGTCGAGAAGGACTGCGTATCGGTGATCGATTTCAAGACCGGGCGCGTGCCCGCTACCGACGCCGACATACCCAGTGCTCACCTGGCGCAGATGCAGGCTTATGCCGAAGCGCTCCAGGTGATCTTCCCCGGCCGCGAAATCCGTGCGGCGCTGCTCTACACGGCTGGCCCGAAACTGATCGAACTGCCTTGAGAGCCGCACGGCGAGCGCCCATATGGCCGTTAACTTTTGCAGGAGAGTCGCGCGCCATGGCCACCAAAACGGTCACCGATCAGAGCTTTGCCACCGATGTCCTCGGCGCCCCGGGCCCGGTCCTCGTCGACTTCTGGGCCGAATGGTGCGGTCCTTGCCGGATGATTGCTCCGGCCTTGGAGGAGATCGCCGGCGAGCTCGGCGACAAGGTGACCATCGCCAAGCTCAACATCGACGAGAATCCCGACACTCCGGGTCGCTACGGCGTTCGCGGCATCCCGACCATGCTGCTGTTCAGGGGCGGCCAGCCGGTGGCGCAGAAGGTCGGCGCTGCGCCGCGCAGCCAGATCCAGCAGTGGCTCGAGAGCAATCTCGATGGAGCGGTGCAGAGCTCCAGCCAGGCCTAAGCCGGGGGCTCGGTTCCTTCGAGCCCTCGCGTATCCGGGCGGAATTTCGCGTGCCGGGGAAGGTCGTCGCGCGGCTCGAACCAGCCGATCCTGCTGTCCCAGAAGATGTGGAAGCTCGGCGCGATCGCTTGCGGGTCGTCCAGCGTCGCAACGCTGAAGTCGACCGTCTCGGGCTGGTGATCGACCTTCATCAGGAAGGGCGTCCCGCATTCGCCGCAATAATCCCGGTGGCCGAAGCTCGACGACTTGACCGAACAGACCTTGTCGACGCCTTTGGTCCACACCAAGTCGCCATCGGGAACGCTGGCGAAGACCATCGCCGGGGAGCCGCTGCTGAGCTGGCAGGTGCGGCAGTGGCACCAGCCGCAATCGAACGGATCGCTCTTGAGCTCATAGCGGACGGCGCCGCACATGCACCCGCCGGTCAGTCCCAATTCACCCTCCGTTGATTGACTAGCGCTAGGGCGCTTCTTACATCGCCCGCGCGCAATTTTCTCCAGCGTCGGCGGGAGCATCTAGCCCTTTCTTCAACGCGCGGGTGTTTAAGGGAATTCCATGTTCGCCGCAGTGGCAAAAAGCATCTTCGGATCGGCCAACGACCGTTACGTCCGGAGCCTCGGGAAATATGTCGACGCAATCAATGCGCTCGAGCCGTCGATCCAGGCCCTGAAAGATGATGAACTCCGCGGCCAGACCGATCTGTTCCGGCAGCGGCTGGCGAACGGCGAACGGCTCGACAATCTGCTGCCCGAGGCGTTCGCCACGGTCCGGGAGGCGGCAATCCGCACGCTCGGCCAGCGGCACTATGACGTCCAGCTGATCGGCGGCATCGCCCTTCATCGCGGCGAGATCGCCGAAATGAAGACCGGCGAAGGCAAGACCTTGGTTGCGACGCTCGCCGTCTATCTGAATGCGCTCGAAGGCAAGGGCGTCCACGTCGTCACCGTCAACGACTATCTCGCCCGCCGCGACGCCGATTGGATGGGCCAGATCTACGGCTTCCTCGGCATGAGCGTCGGAGTGATCGTCCCAAACCTCACCGACGAAGAGCGCCGCGCCGCCTACAATTCGGACATCACCTACGGGACCAACAACGAGCTCGGCTTCGACTATCTGCGCGACAATATGAAATTCTCGCGCGAGCAGATGGTCCAGCGGCCCTTCAACTTCGCCATCGTCGACGAGGTCGATTCGATTCTCATCGACGAAGCGCGGACGCCGCTGATCATCTCCGGGCCGACCGACGACAAGTCGGACCTGTACATCTCCGTCGACAAGCTCGTGAAGACGCTCGTTCCCGCGGACTACGAGCTCGACGAAAAGCAGAAGAGCGTTGTCCTCACCGAGGAGGGTACCGAGAAATCCGAGCGGATGCTCGAGGAAGCCGGGCTCATCGAGGGCCGCAACCTCTACGACATCGCCAACACCCAGGTCGTCCACCACTTGAACCAGGCGCTCAAGGCGAACGTCATGTTCAAGAAGGACATCGACTATATCGTCAAGGACGAGAAGGTCGTCATCATCGACGAGTTCACTGGCCGGATGATGGAAGGGCGGCGTTGGTCCGACGGCCTCCACCAGGCGGTCGAGGCCAAAGAGGGCGTCACCATCGAGCCCGAGAACCAGACGCTCGCCTCGATCACCTTCCAGAACTACTTCCGCATGTATCCCAAGCTTGCCGGCATGACCGGCACGGCGATGACCGAAGCACCCGAGTTCTTCGACATCTACAAGATGAATGTCGTCGCCATCCCGACGAATGAGCCGGTGCGTCGCATCGACGAGGACGACGTCTTCTACAAGACGATGCCCGAGAAGTTCGCCGCAATTACCGAAGAGCTGAAGGCCAAGCAGGAGCTCGGGCAGCCGGTGCTGGTCGGCACCGTGTCGATCGAGAAGTCCGAGATGCTTTCGGAATGTCTGCAGAAGCAGAACATCAAGCACTCGGTGCTGAATGCCCGCTTCCACGAGCATGAGGCGCACATCGTGGCGCAGGCCGGCCGCATGGGCGCGGTGACGATCGCGACCAACATGGCCGGCCGCGGCACCGACATTCAGCTGGGCGGCAACCTCGAGTTCCGCATGCAGGACGAGTTCCCGGGTCTCGAGGCGGGGACTGCCGAATATGAGGCCCAGGCCGAAAAGATCCGCTCCGAAATTCTCGCTGAGAAGCAGCGGGTGATCGACGTCGGCGGTCTCTACGTGCTCGGCACCGAGCGGCACGAGAGCCGGCGCATCGACAATCAGCTGCGCGGCCGCTCAGGCCGCCAGGGCGATCCAGGCCTGTCTCGCTTCTACCTCAGTCTCGACGACGACCTGCTGCGTATCTTCGGGCCGCAGACGATGTTCTCGAGGCTGATGCACAAGAACCTCGAGGACGGCGAGGCGATCGAATCGCCGTGGATCTCGAAAGCGATCGAAACCGCGCAAAAGAAGGTCGAGGCGCGCAACTACGACATCCGCAAGCAGGTGGTCGAATTCGACGACGTGATGAACGACCAGCGCAAGGTGATCTACGAGCAGCGCGCGGACATCATGGACGCCGAAAGCGCGGCGGACGTGATCACCGACATGCGCGCGGAGACCGCGGCCGCGATCGTCGCCGTTAATTGCCCCGAAGGCACCTATCCCGAGCAATGGAACATCGAGAGCCTCAAAGAGGCGATCGACGAAGTGTTCGGACTGCAGGCGCCGATCGACGACTGGCTGCAGGAAGAGGCGGTCGATCCGCAGATGGTCACCGAGCGCCTGCAGAAGCTCGCCGACGATTCCATGGCCGCCAAGCTCGAAGGCGTCGAAGCCGACCGCTGGGGCGACGTCGAAAAGCAGATCCTGATCCAGACCCTCGATCACCACTGGAAGGAGCATCTGGCGACGCTCGACGCGCTTCGCCAAGTGATCCACCTGAGAAGCTACGCGCAGAAGAAGCCGATCGACGAATATAAGCAGGAGGCGTTTCTCCTGTTCGAGCGGCTGCTGGTGTCGATCCGCGAGGAGGTCACCCGCATCCTGATGCGCGCGCAGGTGCAGCTCGAGCCGGCGCCGCCCCCGGTGCTGCCCGACTTCATTACTCAGCACCTCGACCCGTTCTCCGGCGACGACGACACGGCCGACATCGATGCGGCGACGGGCGCGGTGCTTTCGAACCTGCCACCGCTCGCCGGCATTCCGCCGCAGCCAATGCCGCAGCGGGAGCCGGGCGGCAACGTCGCCGAGGCGCCGGTCAGCCGCAACGCGCCCTGTCCGTGCGGGTCGGGCAAGAAGTACAAGCATTGCCACGGGCAGCTGGCCTAGCCGCGGGAGCGGCGACGGCCACCCCGGCGAAGGCCGGGGTCCAACCGCCCGTCGACCGAACCGAGCTGCGGCGCGCCTACCGTCCTGATGAAGAGCAGGTCGTCGCCGAGCGCCTGGCGCAGGCGCGGCTGACCGGAGAGCAGGTTGGCGAAGCGACGGCCACGGCGCGAACGCTGGTGAAAGCCGTGCGTGCCCACAAGCCATCGGGCGTCGACGCCTTCCTTCACGCCTACGACCTCGGCTCGGATGAGGGCATCGCGATGATGTGCCTGGCCGAGGCGCTGCTCAGGATTCCCGACGCGCACACCGCCGACGAGCTGATCGCCGACAAGCTCGCCGGCCCCGACTGGTCGGAGAAGCTCGGCCGCTCGGACTCGGCCTTCGTCAATGCGGCGACCTTCTCGCTGCTGCTGACCGGCAAGGTGCTCGAAGGGGCGCAGGACCGCTCGGCCAATTGGAAGGCGGCGCTCGGCCGCGCCGTGGGGCGGCTCGGGGAGCCAGTGGTGCGCACCGCGGTGCGCGAGGCGATGAAGATCCTCGGCCGCAATTTCGTCTTCGGCCGCACGATCGACGAAGCGCTTCGCCGCGCACAGCCGGAGCGCGCCAAGGGGCTGAGTCACAGCTTCGACATGCTCGGTGAAGCGGCAAAGACGTATCCCGACGCCGAGCGCTATGCCGACTCCTACCGTTCGGCCCTCGACCGGATCGCCAAGGAGGCGAGCGGCGGTTTCCGCAAATTGCCGGGTATCTCGGTGAAGCTCACCGCGCTCCATCCGCGCTTCGAGTACACCCACGCCGAGGAGGCGGTCGCCAACGTCATCCCCGTCGTGCGCGAACTGGCGCTCAAAGCCGCCAAGGCCGACGTCCACCTGACCATCGACGCTGAAGAAGCCGACCGCCTCGAGCTGCAGATGGACGTGTTCGAGGCGCTGCTTGCCGACGACGAACTCTTCGCGAACGGATGGGGCGGCTTTGGTATCGCCATCCAGGCCTATCAGAAGCGCGCGGCGCCGCTGTGCGACTGGGTGATCGAGGCGGCGCGAACGCACGGCCGCAAGCTAATGGTCCGGCTGGTCAAGGGCGCGTACTGGGACACCGAGATCAAGCTGGCGCAGGTCGGCGGGCTTGCCGATTATCCGGTGTTCACGCGCAAGGTAGCGACCGACGTGTCCTACCTCGCCTCCGCCAAGAAGCTGCTCGACGCCGCCGACGTCATCTACCCGGCTTTCGCTACGCACAACGCCAACACCATCGGCCAGGTCAAAGCCCTCGCCCACGGCCGCGAATTCGAATTCCAGCGCCTCCACGGCATGGGCGAGGAGCTGTACGAGGAGCTGGAGAAGCTTGAGACGCACCTCGGCGATCCGCTGACGCCGGTTCGCATCTACGCGCCCGTCGGCAGCCACAAGGAGCTGCTCGCCTATCTCGTTCGGCGGCTGCTCGAGAACGGCGCGAATTCGAGCTTCGTCAACCGCATCGCCGACGAGCAGGTGTCAATCGAGGAGCTGGTCAGGGACCCGGTCGCCGAGCTCGAGCGCCTCGAGCCCAAGCGCAATCCGAAGATCATTCTGCCGGGCGACATCTTCGGCGCCGCGCGCAGGAACAGCGCCGGCTGCGACCTTTCCGATCCGCTGGTGCGCGAGCCGCTGCTCGAGCGACTGAAGGCGCTCGAAAGCAAGAGCTGGAGTGCGAGGCCGACGCTTGGGAAGGGGAAGGCGCGAGCGATCACTTCGCCGCACGACCGGCGCATCGAGGTCGGCAAGACGTTCGAAGCCACCGCCGAGGAGGTCGACCGCATGGCCCATGCTGCCCACGCCGCGCAGCAGGGCTGGGACGCGCTCGGCGGCGAAGTCCGTGCTCGCCTGCTCGAGCGCGCAGCCGACCTCTATGAGGAACATCGCGAGGACTTATACTCACTCTGCATCCGCGAAGGCGGCAAGACGCTGGTCGACGCCGTGCTCGAAGTGCGCGAGGCGGTGGACTTCCTTCGCTTCTACGCCTCGGAAGCGCGGCGGCAGTTCTCCGCGCCGCTGCCACTTCCGGGGCCGACCGGCGAGCAGAATGAGCTTCGCCTGCACGGGCGCGGCGTGTTTGCCTCGATTTCGCCGTGGAACTTCCCGCTCGCGATCTTCACCGGCCTTGCGACCGGCCCACTGGCTGCTGGCAACACGGTGATCGCCAAGCCCGCCGGTCAAACGCCGCTGATCGGCGCGCTTGCGGTCGAGCTGATGCACCAGGCCGGCATCCCGAAGGACGTCATCCAGCTCGCGCCCGGCTCTGGCAGGGTGGTCGGCGGAACGTTGACTGCCCATCCGCTCCTTGCCGGCGTGGTTTTCACCGGCTCGACGGAGACCGCGCGCTCGATCAACCGGACGCTCGCCGAGCGCGACGGGCCGATCATTCCCTTTGTCGCCGAAACCGGCGGCCAGAATGCGATGATCGTCGACAGCTCGGCTCTGCCCGAGCAGGTCACTCGCGACGTGATCTCGTCAGCTTTCCAGAGCGCGGGGCAGCGTTGCTCGGCGTTGCGCGTCCTCTTCGTTCAGGAGGAGGTGGCCGATCAGATGATCCGCATGATCGCCGGCGCCATGGAGGCGCTGAAGGTCGGCAATCCGGCCATTCTCGCGACGGACGTCGGCCCGGTCATCGACGAAGCCGCGAAGAAGGGCCTCGAAGAGCACCTCGATTGGCTCGACAAGAATGCGAAGCGCATCTGCCGGCTCGATCTGCCGGCGGAAACTAAACAGGGCTGGTTCGTACCTCCGTCATTTTATGTGATACGATCGCTAAGCCAATTGAATCGCGAGAATTTCGGTCCGATTCTACATGTCGTGCGCTTTGCCGGCGACAAGCTCGGCGAGGTCGTCGATGCGATCAACGCGACCGGCTACGGTCTCACCATCGGGCTGCAGAGCCGCATCGATACGGTGCGCGATTTTGTCGAGCAGCGCGCCAAGGTCGGGAACTTCTACGTCAATCGCAACCAGATCGGCGCGGTGGTCGAAAGCCAACCGTTCGGCGGCGAGGGGCTGAGCGGCACCGGGCCCAAGGCCGGTGGGCCGCACTATGTCGCGCGCTTTGCCATCGAGCGGGTGACGTGCATCGACACGACGGCTGCCGGCGGCAACGCCTCACTCATGGCCGCCCTCGACGGTTAGTCGTAGCTCTTCTGTCCCATCCTGAAACGGGCCGGAATGCCCTCTGGAGCAGCCGGCGCGGATGATGGTTCAAACAGGTGCGGGGTGGCCTTACTTGCGAGGGCACGAACACGCCCCGCCGGAGCGGCTGGGCCTCGGCTCGGCCGCTTCGTTCATCTGCAGCGATGAAAGAATTGGCTCCCCGGGCCTGATTCGAACAGGCGGCCGTCCGATTAACAGTCGGATGCTCTACCGCTGAGCTACCGGGGAGCGGCCCTGACGAGCAGGCCGGCTAGATAACGCGACTTGCTGCAAAGGCAAGGACTTCTCAGGTGATGAACTGCTCCATCGCGATGCGCTCGTCGAGCGCGTGCTCGGGGTCGAACAGCAGCGTCAGCGAGCGCTCGCGATCG
>DATDDW010000382.1:0-6176 GCA_036523615.1 Sphingomicrobium sp. | reverse complement strand
GTACCGTCGCCCGGGCGAAGGCTGGCGCCTGGCCGCAGCTGATGATTCCGCCGACCGCCCCACGCAGCCCGACCGATGCGACCTCCACCGTGCGCCCGCCCTTGAGCTCGACGGCCATCGAGATCAGCGTCTGTCCGATGGGGAACAGGGTCGCTCTTACCGCATCGCCGCGATTCAGCACCGTCTCACCGGTGGTGAGCTGCACCAACTCTCCGAACGGCTCAATGAGCGCCCGCGCCTCCCTCGGAAAGGTCGAAAGCAGCCGGTTGCCGGCGAACGCCTCGTCGGCCTGGTTGAGCTCGTCTACCGTCGTCTCGGACACTTCGAATTCCACGGCGGGCACGGAAGATCATTACGCGGGCGGCCCGGCCTTTGCGTCTGTAATGCCCCGGAGGCCAAGTTGCTCCATTACATAGTGACCGGTTCGACCTGCCGCGTCGCGCCGACGAGCAGGCAATCGGCGACCAGGCGCAACGGCGCGACGTCGACCAGGCTGCGGCGGTTGTCGATGAGGTCGGCGAAGGTGCGGTAAATATCCGGGTATTCGCCGGGGCCGCTGTCGGCCTGAGCCTCGCCGTTGAGGAGCAGCCGCGCACCGCCGTCCTCGAGCCGGACCTGCGTCCCATCGTCGGTCTCGACCATGATCGTCCATTCCTCGCCTTCAGTGCGGCGCCAGTCGAGGCTGGCGGTGAGCGGACCGCCGGCCTGGGGACTGGTGAAGACGATGTCGGCGGCGATCGGCGTGTGCGCATTCTCAGGCACGCTGAGCTCGGCGGATTGGACGAACAGCCCGCCGGGAAAGATCTTCGTCGCGATCGAGAAAGCGTTGATGCCCGGATCGAACACGCCGAAGCCGCCCGGCTGCCAGATCCACGCCTGGCCCGGATGCCATTTGTGGACATCCTCGTGCCAGTGGATGGCGAAGCTCTTGATGCGCTTTCCGGCGAGCGCCTGCGCTGCCGCATCGACCGTCGAATGATGCTGCGCATGCCACGTTGTGAACAGCGTCACGTCTTGGGCTTGGGCGAGGCAGTCGAGGTCGGCGATCTCAGCGAGGCCGGCGGTCGGCGGCTTTTCGAGCAGGCAGTGAAGCCCGGCAAGGATGCATTCGCGCGCAATCTCATAGCGCGGCGCGGGCGGCGTCGTGATCGCGACCGCCTCGAGCCCCTCGATGCTGCGAATGAGCTCGCGCCAGTCGGTGAATTTCTGCCCCACGCCCTGTCCCGACCGGCTCGACGTGGCGGTCAGCTCGAAGCGGGCGTTCGCCTCGATCGAGGGTACGTGCTGGTCCTCGGCGATCTTGCCGTAGCCGATGATCCCGATCCTGATCGGTTTCATCGGCGGAGACCCTCAACATAGGCTCGCGCCTTCTCGAGCGTTTCGGCGGGCGACTGCCCCGGCTTGTACAGCCCCGAGCCAAGACCGAACCCCGCCGCTCCGGCCTCGAGCCACGAACGCATGTTGTCCGGGCGGATCCCGCCGACGGCGAGAACCGTGATGTCGCGCGGCAGGACCGCCAGCTGCGCTTTGAGCACGGATGGGCTTGCCGCCTCAGCGGGGAACAGCTTCAGCGCGTGGGCTCCGGCGCGGATCGCGGCGAACGCCTCCGACGGGGTGAAATAGCCGGGTGAGGAAACCAGGCCCGCGTGCGCGGCTGCCGAGATCACCTCGGTGTTGGTGTCCGGCGAGACGATGATTCGTCCGCCGGCGTCGCGCACCTCGCCGACCTGCTCGGCCTTAAGCACCGTGCCCGCGCCGACCAGCATCGAATCGCCGAATTTCTTCGCCAGCAGCTCGATGCTGCGCAGCGGATCGGGCGAATTGAGCGGAACCTCGATGATGCGGATCCCGCCCTCTTGCACGGCTTCGCCGACCGCCTCGGCGTCCTCCGGCGTCAGGCCGCGGACGATCGCGATCAACGGGCATTGGTCGAGATAATGGCGGAAAAGATCGCTGGCGCTCACGTCACATCCTCTTGGCGATCTCTTGAATGCCCGCGAGGAAGCATTGTTCACCGTCGAGCTCGCGGGTTTCGCGGTTCGCCTGCCCGAGCGCGGCGACGTAGAGGCGCGTAAGCTCGGGCCGGCCCATCACCACCACCTGCGCCCCGGTCGGTACGGCAAGCCCGATGCGGACGTCGGTGCCGATCAGAAGGCCGCTCGCATAAGAGGCCGCGTCCTCTTTCTTCATCTGGCCGAGGACCACGCTGGCGCGGACCGAGAACAGCTCCGCCGGCAGCGCTTCATTGAAGACGGCATGTTTGGCGGCGTCGCGGAACACGTCGTCGGCCTCGACGGGACCGGCGAGCACGTCGGCGAGGATGCTGTGCTCCTTGAGCAGGCTCCAGATCTCGCCCGTCATCACGGTGCGGAAGCTCTGGATCCTTCCCTGGTGGAGAACGGTCCACTTGTTGTGCGTACCCGGGTGGCACACAAGCGCGTTCGAATCGACGAAGCCGGCGGCGAGCGCGCCGAGCAGCTGCACTTCCTCGCCGCGCATGATGTCGGCCCGGCCGTCGCCGATGAACGAGACGCCCGGCACGATCGCCGTGCGCTCATCGGCCCACACCAGACCGTGGGCGAGTTCGTCGATGCCGGCCGGGCAGGGGACGTACGGCGCTTCCTTCCAGCCGCGATTCGACCCGATCATCCCGGCTAGCAGCAGCGGCTTGTCGCCGAGCCTCGAGCGGATTTCGGCGATGGCGTCCGGGAAACCTCCCGCGGGAATCGACAAAACGCCCTTGGAATCCTCGAACTCGTCGGTGCGATTGCCGGCCACATCGATCAGGTAGGCGCGCCGGTTGGTCGTGCCCCAATCCACCGCAATGAAACCGTCCGGCCAGCGCATGCTTTGCGCGCCTTAGCCGAAAACGCCGCCCACGCGACACAATGCGGCGAGGTTTTCGTTTACGTCGCGTGCCGCTATCGGTGCAGCGCACGTCGCGGGCCCGCCACGGGTGCCGTCAACACAATGCAGTAACGCCGAGGAGAGTGACCCATCGCCAACTTCATGTTCGCGACCGGGATCGAAAACAGCATCCCGACGATCGAGCACGGCAAGACCCGCATCGACGAGATGGCGGTCTGCGGGCATTACGATCGCTGGCGCGAGGATTTCGACTGCGTCCAGGAAATCGGGATCAACTTCCTCCGTTACGGGCCGCCGCTGCACAAGACGTATCTCGCGCCCAACAAGTTCGACTGGGAGTTCGCCGACCTCACCTTTCCCGACCTTAAGCGGCGCGACATCACCCCGATCGTCGATCTTTGCCATTTCGGCGTCCCCGACTGGATGGGGAATTTCCAGAACCCCGACTTTCCGCGGCTCTTCGCCGATTATTGCGGCGAGTTCGCCGAGCGCTTCCCTTGGGTGCAGCTCTACACGCCGATCAACGAGATGTTCATCTGCGCGGTCTTCTCGGCGAAGTACGGCTGGTGGAACGAGCAGAAGAAGGACGATCGCTCGTTCATCACGGCTCTGAAGCACATCGTTCGGGCGAACGTCATGGGGATGATCGAGATCCTCAAGCGCCGCCACGACGCGATCTTCATCCAGTCGGAATCGTCGGAATATTACCATGCCGACTCGCCCGCCGCGATCGGCCGCGCCGAAGTGCTGAACCAGATGCGGTTCCTGTCGCTCGACCTCAATTACGGGCGGCGGGTCGACAGTGGAATGTACCAGTACCTGCTCGACAACGGGATGACCCGCGAGGAATATGAGTGGTTCCTCGACCACCGGCTCAAGCAGCACTGCATCCTCGGCAACGACTATTACCAGCTGAACGAGCACCGGGTGTTCGCCGATGGGCACACGGTCGCCGCCGGCGAGACCTTCGGCTACTCCGAGATCACGCGGCAATATTACAATCGCTACCGCCTGCCGGTGATGCACACCGAAACCAACCTGTGGGAAGGCCCGCACGGCGACGAAGCGGTCAAATGGCTGTGGAAGGAATGGGCCAACGTCCTCCGCCTGAGAAACGTGGGCATCCCGACCGTCGGCTTCACCTGGTATTCGCTGACCGACCAGGTCGACTGGGACACCGCGCTTCGCGAGCAGAACGGCAACGTCAATCCGCTCGGCCTGTTCGATCTCGACCGCAAGATCCGCAATGTCGGCAAGGCGTACAAGCAACTGATCGCCGACTGGCGCAACGTGCTTCCTGCCTCAAGCGTGTGCCTCGTCGTGCCGATCAAGAAGGTGAGCGACCACGACGAGCACGATGCTGCAGGGCGCGACCTCGACGAGACCCGGCTGGTTGGCGAGTGACGCGTCGATGACTCCGCGCAAGATCGGCCGGATCGAGACCTTCCTGGTGCCGCCGCGCTGGCTGTTCGTGCGCGTCGAGAGCGAGGAGGGCGCAGTCGGCTGGGGCGAAGCGAGCCTCGAGGGCTGGGCGGAAGCCGTCGACGGCGTGTTCGAAGCGTTCCGCGACCGCTTCATCGGCGCCGATCCGTTCGCCATAGAGGACATCTGGCAGGTCGGCTACCGCGGCGGCTTCTACCGCGGCGGCGCGGTGCTCATGTCCGCGCTCTCGGGGCTCGAGCAGGCGC
This sequence comes from Sphingomicrobium sp., assembly GCA_036523615.1. Classification (GTDB taxonomy): domain Bacteria; phylum Pseudomonadota; class Alphaproteobacteria; order Sphingomonadales; family Sphingomonadaceae; genus Sphingomicrobium. The sequence continues at coordinate 1,620 of DATDDW010000382.1, read as the reverse complement.
TGTGGGACCTCAAGGGCCGCGTGCTCGGCCTGCCCGCCTGGCAGATGCTCGGCGGCAAGGTGCGCGACACGGTGCGCTCCTACGCCTGGATCGGCGGCGACCGGCCGCACGAGATCGCCGATGCCGCCGAAGTGCGGCGGCGGCAGGGCTTCACTGCGGTCAAGATGAACGCGACCGCCGAGCTCGATTGGATCGGCACGCCCAAGGCGTTCGACGAGGTGGTGAAGCGGGTCGAAGCCGCGCAGGCGCTAGGGATGGACGTGGGGCTCGATTTCCACGGGCGCGTCCACCGGCCGATGGCGAAGCAACTGGCCAAGGTCCTCGAACCGCTCGGGCTGCTGTTTATCGAGGAGCCGCTCCTGTCCGAGAACCTTGAAGGGCTCGAGGACATTGCGCGGCTGGTCTCGACGCCGATCGCGCTTGGCGAGCGGCTCTATTCGCGCTGGGAGTTTAAGCCGGTGTTCGAGCGCGGCGCGGTCGACATCATCCAGCCGGATCTCAGCCACGCCGGGGGGATTCTTGAGGTGCGCAAGATCGCGGCGATGGCTGAAGCCTATGACGTCGCCGTCGCACCGCACTGCCCGCTCGGACCGCTCGCCCTGGGGGCGTGCCTGCAGATCGCGGCGTGCACGCCGAACCATGCGATCCAGGAGATCAGCCTGGGCATTCACTACAACACCGGCGGGCACGACCTCCTGAACTTCTGCACCAACAAAGAGGCGCTGACCCCGGTCGACGGCTATTTGCCGGTGCCGGAGGGGCCGGGCCTCGGCATCGCCATCGACGAGCCTGCCGTGCGCGAAGCGGACAAGGAGCGCCATCGGTGGCGCAACCCGGTGTGGAGGACAGCCGACGGCAGCTTCGCCGAGTGGTGATTCTTGCATGCTGGTGCGGTCGAGAAGACTCGAACTTCCACGGCCTTTCGGCCACAGCGACCTCAACGCTGCGCGTCTACCAGTTCCGCCACGACCGCACGTCATGAAATGAGCCGGCTGGAGCAGCCGGCACTGGCAAGGCGCGGCCCCTAGCAAAGCCCCCCGAGGGGTGCAATGCCGACCCGGAGGCCGCCGCTCAGTCCCATAAAGGGACGAAGCTTAAGACATTCTTTACCATGATCGCCGCGGCGCGTTACGCGTGAGTCATGATCTGGCTCACCGCCGCTGCTGCTGCCGTATCCACGCACGTTTCGCCGTCGCTGCCCACGTCACGCGTGGTCGTGCAGGCGCAGGCGACTGTACGGATCGTTCAGGGCGTGCAGCTCAAGCTCGACGGCGCGACCAATGCAGACGCCCCGGCCCCGCACGAGACGACGGTCGACAGCAATGGGTCGGCCCAGCCGGCGCGGCTCATCGAATTTGAATGAGGCTCAGCCCGCCCCCGAACCGAGCGTGATCGTCAGCTCGTCGCCGCCGGGCGGGACGTTGACTTCGGCGCTGTTGAAGCTGGCGCTCGCGCCTGGCGGCAAGCTCCTCGTCGGCGGGGCGATCGTCCAGCTGTAGACGACCTTGCCGGCGCGGGTCTTGAGCTGCGCCTGGAGCGGCGGGACGTCCTGCTCCTTGCCCGTCGGGTTGATCACGCGGCCGGTCACCGTGAGCAGCTCATTGCCGCTCTCGAGCCGCT
>DATDDW010000381.1:0-1745 GCA_036523615.1 Sphingomicrobium sp. | reverse complement strand
CAAGCGGCTCAACCGCGCATGGAACTCGCCCCAGCGGCGGTGGTCGGGGGTGAAGCTGAAGCCGGCGATGGCTTGGACCTGGTTCCTCATCGCCAAGCGCTGCGAGCGCGATTGCGCCTCGCACACGCTGCCGCGGTCGATCGCCGCCCAGGCGCCTCCGGCGAAGACGATAGTCCCGCGCGGCGCCGCAGCCGCACCAGCGGCGATGAGCGCAATGACGATAGACCACTTCACGGGCGCGAAGCTACCGGCCAACCAGCCGCCGCGCCACCTCGGCCGCGGAAAACCAGCCGACATCCGCCGGACTCATTAGTCCCGCCCGGGGCTGCAATGGCTGTGGCTGAAAAGCAACGACCTTATCGTCGACCTGGTCTACTTCGCCCGCGCGATCCTGTTCCATGATTGAACGGTTCTGGCGCATTGCGTTCAGTCCGATCCGACCCTAGGGCGCTGACTGGATCGCGCACTACTCGGTAATTAGGGATGCGATCCGCGTCAGGGGAGTCGCCCGGCTCCTGAACTCCTCGTGGGCCGGGCGCCTCACTCAAGGAAAAGGATATCGACCATCGCCTGGGCGAAATCGCCGACGGCAAGGTCGAGCCCGAGGAATGACGAGCGCCACGCGACCGGATCGTGAAACGCTCGTCCTAATGATCGCCTAGCGCGATGACTCACGCGCCCGCGTAGAAGTGTGAACTTTGTGAACTTTCGACTGGCGCCAACGCCTTGCCGGCAATGCCAAGCCGGGCTCGGGACCGGCAGTGACTCTCGCCGGCGATTTCTAGCGCCAGTTAAGTTGGCCCGCGCGGCCATTGCGGTTAGTCCTAAGGCCGCCGATGGACATCTATCTGCCAATCGCCGGCCAGGCCGTGAACGCCGTGTTCATGATCCTGCTCGGGTTCATCGTCGGCGTGCTCTCGGGCATGTTCGGCGTCGGCGGCGGCTTCCTGACGACGCCGCTGTTGATCTTCTACGGCATCCCGCCGCCCGTCGCCGTGGCTTCGGCGGCGACGCAGATCACCGGCGCCAGCGTCTCGGGCGTGATGGTGCACATGCGCAGGGGCGGGGTCGATTTGAAGATGGGCCTCGTGATGATCGCCGGCGGCTCTTGCGGGTCGATCGTCGGCGCGGCGATCTTCCGCATCCTTCAGTCGAGCGGCCAGATCGATGTCGTCATCGGCCTGCTCTACGTGCTGATCCTCGGCTGGATCGGCGCGCTGATGCTTCGGGATTCGCTGGTCGCGCTGGGGTACGTCGCGGCCAAGGCGCCCGCCGCGCCCGCACCGCGGCACAACCGCTGGGTCGCCTCGCTTCCGCTGCGCTGGCGCTTCTACAGCTCGGGGCTCTACCTTTCCCCGGTCGCGCCCTTCGCCCTCGGCTTTGTCGCCGGCACGCTGACCGTCCTTCTCGGCATCGGCGGCGGCTTCATTCTGATCCCGGCGATGATCTATTTGTTCGCGATGCCGGCGCGCGTCGTCATCGGCACCAGCTTGCTGATGGTCCTGGCGGTCAGCGCGGCGACGACGATGGTCCACGCGCTCACCACCCGCGCGGTCGACGTCGTCCTTGCCGGGCTGCTGCTCGTCGGCGGCGTCGTCGGGGCGCAATACGGCGCGCTGCTGACCGTTCGCGTCAAGCCTGACCTCCTCCGCCTCGCGCTCGCCGTGATCATCCTCCTCGTCGCGCTGCGCATGGCGCTGGGCCTCGCCTGGCGCCCCGACGAGATCTTCTCGATCGAGTATCTG
>DATDDW010000380.1:0-2282 GCA_036523615.1 Sphingomicrobium sp. | reverse complement strand
GCGTTCGAGCTCGCGCTCGGGGACGAGGATCACGTCGGTCGCATATTCACGGAGGATTCGTGACGTCAGCTCGCCCGGCTGCTTGACCGCGATGCCCTCGGCCAGCGTGTCGCCGCCCAGCGGCATATGGCAGCCCTCGATCGCGCATTTCATCGACGGATAAAGCTCGGCCTCGACTCCGATCAGCTCGATGTCGGGCTTGATCGACCGTGCGGCGATCGACACGCCGGACATGAGGCCGCCACCCCCGATGGGCACGACGATCGCATCGAGGTCGGGCGCGTCCTCGAGCATTTCGAGCGCGACCGTGCCCGCGCCGGCGATCACCTGCGCGTCGTCGAACGGGTGGACGAAGACATAGCCCTTTTCGAGCGCGAGCTCGCGCGCCTTGGCGTAAGCATCGTCGAACATGTCGCCGTGGAGCACGACGTGGGCGCCGAAGCCCGCCGTCTGCGTGACCTTCACGGTGGGCGTCGGCTGCGGCATCACGATCGTCGCGGGGATGCCGAGCCGCCTGGCATGATAAGCCACGGCCTGCGCGTGATTGCCGGCGGAGGCGGCGATCACTCCGCGCGCGCGTTCCTCGGGCGACAGCTGCAGCAATTTGTTGAGCGCGCCGCGCTCCTTGTAGGCGGCGGTGAACTGCAGATTCTCGAACTTGAGCCAGACCTCAGCGCCGATCACCTCGGACAAGGTGCGGCTGACCAGCATCGGGGTGCGGATGACCGCGCCCTTGATCCGCTCGGCCGCCGCGCGAATGTCGTCGATCGTCGGCGGCTGCATGGACGGGGCGTCGTACATGGGCGGAAGCGCTAGCCCTTCCGCGCAGTCGTAACAATGCTATGCCGCTCGCCCATGCGTAAGACGATGATCGCGCTTGCCGCGCTGTTGCTCGCGTCGCCGGCGCTGGCCGACACGCTTATCTCCAACGTCAACGGCATCCAGTCCGATGCGAACGGCAAAGTGCAGCATTTCACCGGCCTGCTGATCGGCGACGATGGACGTGTGAAGGAGATGCTCACTGGGCCGCCGCCTGCCGTTCGTTACCCGCACATTGTCGACGGCTCCGGCCGCACGCTCCTTCCAGGGTTCATCGACGCGCACGGGCACGTGACCGACCTCGGCTTTGCCGCGTTGCACCTCAACCTCACCGGAACCAGCTCGCTCGCCGAGCTCCAGCAGCGGCTACGCGACTATGCGGCCGCGCATCCGAACGACGCCTGGCTGGTCGGCTTCGGCTGGAACCAGGAGCTGTGGCCGGAGAAGAAATTTCCTACCGCCGCCGACCTCGACGCGGTGGTCATCGACCGGCCGGTGGTGCTCGAGCGCGTCGACGGCCACGCCGTGGTGGCGAACAGCGCTGCGATGCGCGCCGCCGGACTGACCGCTTCGACGCCCGCGCCGCCGGGCGGCCGGATCGAGAACGGCCTCTTCGTCGACAATGCGCGCGACCTGATCGACAAGGCCATTCCCAAGGCCACCCCGGCCGAGCTGGATGCCGCCTTCGCCAAGTCGCAGGAGATCCTGCTCGGCTTCGGCGTGACCGGCGTCGGCTCGATGAGCACCTCGCTCGCCGACTGGAGCGCCTTCCGCCGCGCCGGCGAGGCCGGCACGCTCAATGTCAGGCTGATGGTCTATCTGCTCGGCCTCGAGCCGCTGCAGGCAGTGCCGCAACCGACCGCCTGGCTGTACGGCGACCGCCTGCGCGCGGTCGGTGTCAAATTCTTCGCCGACGGCGCGCTCGGCTCGCGCGGCGCCTGGCTCAAGCAGCCCTACGTCGACAAGCCCGACACGCGCGGGCTCCAGTTCCACTCGGACGCCGAGCTGCGCTCGCTCACCGACAGTGCCGCGTCGCACGGCTTCCAGATCGCGACGCACGCGATCGGGGATGCAGCGAACGCGCAGGTGATCGGCACCTATGAGTGGCTGAACTCCAAATATAGTCCCGACCGCCGCTGGCGCATCGAGCATGTGCAGGTGGTCGACTGCGCCGACCTGCCGCGGATCGGGCGGGCCCACATCATCGCTTCGATGCAGCCGACGCATCAGACCAGCGACCGGCCGATGGCCGAGAAGCGGCTCGATCCGCCGCGGCTCAAATGCGCCTATGCCTGGAATTCGATGCTCAAGACCGGCGCGAAGCTCGCCTTCGGCACCGACTTCCCCGTGGAGTCGCCCAACCCGTTTCCCGGCCTCTCCGCGGCGATCAGCCGCCAGGACGTGAACGGCCAGCCGCCGGGCGGCTGGTACCCGGAGCAGCGCGTCACGCTCGGCGAGGCGCT
>DATDDW010000379.1:0-5585 GCA_036523615.1 Sphingomicrobium sp. | reverse complement strand
GTTCCTCGGCAACGTCGAAGCCGAGCTCGGGCGCATTGTCGGCGAGCTGGGATTTGCCGCGCCTGCCGAGCAGCTCCGCTCGATCGCCCAGGGGCCGCTCATGCGGCGCTATTCCAAGGCGCTCGAATATGATTACTCGCCCGAGCTTCGGCGCGAGCTCATCACCGATGCCGAGCGGCGTCACGGCCATGAGCTCGGCGCAGCGCTTGCCATGCTCTGCTCGGTAGCCGAAAAGTCGCCGCTGCTGGCGCGGGCCTTATCCCGCGCGGAGGACTGAATGTACCGAATTGTGAAGCTGCTGAGCGACGCCGAGGTCGCCGAGTGCCGCAAGATCGCGGCGACGGCGCCGTTCGTCGACGGGCGGATCACCAACCCCCACAACAAGACCAAGATCAACGAGCAGTTGCACGACCCGCAGGCCTACCAGAAGAGCTCGCAGCTGCTGTTGAACGCATTCGGCCGAAGCGAGGAGTTCCGCGACTTCGCCTTCCCGGTAATGATCGCGCCGCCGCTGATCACCCGCTATCATCCTGGCATGCGTTACGGCGCCCACGCCGATGCCGCGTTCATCAACCTCGGCAACGCGCAGATCCGCAGCGACCTCAGCTGCACCGTCTTCTTGAACGAGCCCAAGGATTATGACGGGGGGGAGCTTCACATCCGTCTCGGCGACGCCGACATCAAGTTCAAGCTCGAGCCTGGCGAGGCGATCGTCTATCCATCGGACACCCTGCATCAGGTCACGCCCGTGACGCGCGGCGAGCGGCTGGTGGCGATCACCTTCATCCAGAGCCGGGTCCCCGATCCGTTCCAGCGCAACATGCTCTACGAGCTGAACGAGGTCGCCGCGCTCGAGGGACTCAACATGAGCCAGGAGAATTTCAGCCGGCTGCAGCTCGTGCAGGCCAACCTGCTGCGCTACTGGGGCGAAAAGCCGTAGCTACGCCCGCAAAAGCCGGCGGAGCGGAGGTCCCGGCGTAGGCCGGGACCCAGTTTTTCATCGGGCTGGACCCCGGCCTTCGCCGGGGCACACTGCAGCTAGCGCCGCCTACTGCTTGCCCGCCGCGGTCGGCGGCATCGACACATGCTCGTGGACGATCTTCCAGCTGCCATCACGCTGGCGCTGGAAAACGTCCGTAAAGCGCGCGCTGACGGTCGGCCGCGCGGAGCCGGCCTCGACCGTGAAAACTTCCGTGCCGGAGCTGACGAAGGCGTCGGGGCCGAGCAGTTGAATGTGGCGGTCGGGCACGTGGTAATCGGCGGGCTTCATGCTGACGAACGCCTTGGCCCAGCCGGTCTGCACCTTACGATCGGTGCTTGGCGCGGGGTTCGAGGCGTCGATCATCACCGCTCGCTCGGCATATTGGTTCATGATCGCACCGAGGTCGCCGGTGGTGAACGTCGCTTCGGCGCGTTCGGCAATCGCGCTGGCCTCGGCTTCAGTAACCGCCGGGTGCCCACTCGAAGCGGCCTTGCAGCCGAGCAGCAATGCCGACAGCGCGATCGAGCAGGCGAGATTGCGCATGATTACGCCGCCTTCTTCAGATGCTTGCGGCCGAGCAGCTCGGCGATCTGCACGGCGTTCAGCGCCGCGCCCTTGCGCAGATTGTCGCTGACCACCCACAGCGACAGACCGTTGTCGACCGTCGGATCCTCGCGAATGCGGCTGACGTAGGTCGCATAGTCGCCGACGGCCTCTACTGGCGTAACGTAGCCGCCGTCCTCGCGCTTATCGATGACGATGACGCCGGGCGCCTCGCGCAGGATCTCGCGCGCCTCGTCGGCCGAAATTTCATTCTCGAACTCAATGTTCACCGCCTCCGAGTGGCCGACGAAGACCGGCACGCGGACGCAAGTTGCCGTCACCTTGATCGCGGGATCGAGGATCTTCTTGGTCTCGACCACCATCTTCCATTCTTCCTTGGTCGAACCATCGTCGAGGAAGGTATCGATATGCGGGATCACGTTGAACGCGATCTGCTTGGTGAAGCACGCGGGTTCGTTGGGGTCGCCGACGAAGATGTTGCGGGACTGGCTGAACAGCTCATCCATCCCCTGCTTCCCGGCGCCCGAGACCGACTGATAGGTGGCCACGACGACGCGCTTGATCTTCGCCGCATCGTGCAGCGGCTTCAGCGCCACCACCAGCTGCGCGGTCGAGCAGTTGGGGTTGGCGATGATGTTCTTCTTGCGATAGCCGGCGATCGCTTCGGCGTTCACCTCCGGGACGATCAGCGGCACGTCGGGGTCCATGCGGAACAAAGACGAATTGTCGATGACGGTGCAGCCCGCGCCGGCCGCCACGGGCGCATAGATTTTCGACACGGCCGACCCGGCGGCGAACAAGGCAATATCCCAGCCGGCAAAATCGAAATGCTCGAGATTCTTGACCTTCAAGGTTTCGCCGCTGTCGCCGAAATCCACCTCGTCGCCGGTCGAGCGCGAGGAAGCCAGCGCGGCGAGCTCGTCGAGCGGGAATTGCCGCTCGGCGAGGACATTCAGCATCTCCCGGCCGACACTGCCCGTCGCTCCGACGACGGCGACCCGATAGCCCATCAAATCTCTCCGCGCTCGTGTTGCCGTGCGCCTATCGCAAGAGCGCTTCGAAGGCGATATGGCTCCGGGGCGATTGCGCACAAGGGGGGAGCATGCGCCGATCCGTGATTCTGCTCGGCGCAGTGCTGGTCGCGCTGCTCGGCGCGATGGCCGCAGCAGGGCTGCTCGTACAGCCGCCGCCGCTGCGCAGCCACTCAGCCGCGGGACAGTTCGACGCGCCGCGGGCGAAGGCGCGGCTCGCCTTCATTCTCGGCGATCAGCGGCCGCATCCGGCCGACACTGCCGCGGACGATCTGGTGCGCGCCCGCCTCATCGCAACGCTGGAGCAAATGGGGCTGAAGCCGGTAGTTCGCGACAGCCAAGCCTGCAACGAGCTGTTCAAGCAGCGCGGCGTCTCCTGCGCCCGCGTTCGCAACGTCATTACTGTGCTTGGTCCGCCGACGGGCAAGGCTCTGCTGCTCAACGCTCACTACGACAGCGTTCCCGTAGGTCCCGGCGCAAGCGACGACGGCATGGGCGTCGCGACCCTCCTCGAGGTCGCCTCGATCCTGAAAGACCGGCCGCTCGAGCGCCCCGTGATCCTGCTGTTCAACGAAGGCGAGGAGCTCGGCCTGGTCGGCGCCCGCGCCTTCCTCGCCGATCCGCTCAGCCGTAATGTCGACAGCCTGATCAACCTCGAGGCGCGCGGAGTCACCGGCCCGGTCAACATGTTCGAGACGAGCCGGCCCAACGCGGCGCCGATCTTGATCTACGCGGCAGCGGTAAAGCACCCCACGGCCAATTCGCTGTCGACCGACGTCTACCGGCTGCTGCCCAACTATACCGACGTGAACAGCTTCTCGGAGCGGGGCTGGCTGACGCTTAACCTCGCGCCGATCGGCAATGAGACGCGCTACCACTCGCCCGGCGACGACATCGCCGCGCTCGATCCGGCGACCCTGCAGCATATGGGCGACCAGACACTCGCGCTGAGCCAGGCGTTGGCGAGCGGAACTCCCGCGGCCGGCGGCGACCGGATTTTCATGGACGTGTCGGGACGGGCGCTGATTAGCCTGCCGCTGATTGCCGGCGTGGTGCTGCTTGTCGGTCTGCTCCTCGCCTACCTCGTGCTGATCACCCGGCGCGGCGGGTTTGCGCGAAGCGCGGCGGTGACGCTGGGCACCCTCATCGGTTCGACCGTGCTCACCTGGGTTGCGTTGACGCTGATCGGCGCGCTGCGCCACGGCATGTTCTGGCGCGCCGACGCGCTGTGGACCAACCTTGCCGCTTACACGTCGGCGATGCTGGTCGCGGCAGTGCTGCTGGCGACAATCGGCCGCGCTGCGACGCGCGAGCAGCTTCGCGCCTGCTACTGGCTGCTCCTGCTCGCGCTCGGCGGAATCATCGGGCTGATCGCGCCCGGCGGGATCATCTTCTTCCTCTTCCCGCCGCTCATCGCCTTGATCGGAATGGTCGCCAGCCGCTGGTGGCGCCCGGCCGAGCTCCTCGGCTCGGCCGCCGCGATCCTGTTCCTCTATCTCACCTGGGGTGCATTGCTGGCGCTTCTGCAGGAGTTGCTCGACGGCAGCCCGATGTGGGTGTTCGCGCCACTCGGGGCCCTGTTGATCATTCCGGTGCTGATCGAAGCCAAGCCGCTGATCGACGACGCGAAGCTGCGGCCAACGGCCGCGCTCGCCGGCGGGCTTGCTCTGCTCGGCTGGGCAGCGGCAGCGGCGGCGCCAGCCTATTCGTGGGACCGCGAACAGCGCTTCGTCATCGAGCATGTGACCGACGCCTCCTCGGGCAAGAGCTGGTGGTCGGTGGTGAATGACGGCGCCCCCCTACCCCACAACTTTCCCACCAACTTCAGGCGCGGCACGCTCCCCTTCAGCGCGCGCCAGCGATGGATCGCTCCAGCGCCCGCGGATTCAACGGCCAAAGCGCCCCAAATCAGCCTTGTTTCGCAGTTGCGCAGCGGCGACGAGCGCACCATCACCCTGCGCCTGACAAGCAACGGCGCCGAGGATGTCGAGCTGGTCGGACCGCCCGACGCGAAGATCCGATCGGCAGGCGTCGCCGGTTTCGTCCGCCCAATCGACCAGGATGAGCCCGGCAAATATTACATCGGCTGCTTCGGCCGGAGCTGCGACGGGGTGACGCTACAGCTCGTCACCGGCCGTCTTCAGCCGATCGACCTGCTCGTCCTTGGCAGCAGCCCAGTGCTCCCTCCATCAGCCGCGCCGCTGCTCCAGGCGCGGCCGAGATTCGCGCGGCCGCAATACAATCCCGACGAAAGCATCGTCTTCATCCACGTGAAGCTCTGACCGACTCGCTTCGCTTGTGCTATTGAACCTTGGCAGGCGCCCGGCGCCCTAAGCGCCGGACGGCACCATTTTCAGGAGGTGTCATGGCGACCAAGTCAGCAGCCGCACGTCGGCGTTCCACCCTCATTCCCGTGCGCAAGATTAGCGATGAGGATCTGCGGCAATCACTGAGACAGGGCTTCGAGGATTTCCGCGACCTTCGCGGAGACCTGGTCTTCGCCGGTGTCATCTACACGGTCATTGGCCTTGCGGCGGTGGTGATGACGACGAGCGCGCCGCTGATGCCCTTCTTCGTTCCGGTGGTCGCCGGAGTCGGGCTGCTGGGACCGGTGGCGGCGGTCGGCTTCTACGAGCTCGCGCGGCAGCGGGAGAATGGCCGCGAGGTCCACTGGTTCAACTTCCTCGACGTGCGCAAGCGCCCGTCGGTCGACGACATGGGCATGGTAGCCGGCCTCCTCCTCCTGATCTTCTTCCTCTGGCTGATCGCCGCCGGCGCGCTCTACGGGCTGCTGTTCGGCTGGGCGACCCCGGCGTCGATCCCCGAGTTCCTGGCGATGGTGTTCACGACGCCCAAGGGCTGGGCGTTGATCGTTGCCGGCGGGGCTATCGGGATCGCCTTCGGCTGGCTGGTGCTCGCGCTCAGCGTCGCCTCGCTGCCGCTACTCGTCGATTGCGACGTTAGCGCGGCGCAGGCGGTCTCCGCCTCATGGCGCGCAGCGCACGCGA